>DASZFE010000222.1:0-5126 GCA_035940155.1 Solirubrobacteraceae bacterium
GTTCACCCCGGCGATCGCGACCTCGGACTTCGATCTTCGCGCCCGCCCGGAGGCGGACCTGGATCGGGCGCTGGACTTCATCGCGGTGTGCCGCGCGTGAGCCCTGGCCCCGGCCCGGGCGGCGGCGGATGAGCGCGCGGGGTCGAGCGGACGGTGCGCTGGCGATCGTCCTGGACACGCACATGCCGTACGTGGAGGGCTTCGGGACGTGGCCGTTCGGGGAGGAGTGGCTGTGGGAGGCGATGGCGGGGAGCTACCTGCCGCTGCTGGAGTTGCTCGAGGCGGGGGCCCCCCTGACGCTCTCGCTGACGCCGGTGCTGTGCGACCAGCTGGAGGCCCCGGGGATCTTCGAGCGCTTTGGGACCTTCGTGGAGGAGGTCCGCGGGCGGACGCACGCGCAGGACATCGCGGGGATGCGCTCGGGGGGGCACGAGGAGCTCGCGCGGGAGCTGGAGCGCTCCCGGAGCGATTACGAAAGCGCGCTCGAGCGTCTGCGGGGGCTCGGGGGAGACCTCCTGGGGGCGCTGGGCCGCCACGCGCAGTGGACGTCCGCGGCGACGCACGCGGTCCTGCCGCTGCTGGCGACGGACGCGCTGGTGCACGCGCAGGTCCGCACGGGGGTGGAGTCCCACCGGGCCCGCGTCGGGGGGTCCTGGCGGGGGGGCTTCTGGCTGCCGGAGTGCGCGCACGCGCCGTGGCTGGAGGCTCCGCTGGCGGAGGCGGGGGTGCGGGCGGTCTGCGTGGAGCTGACCGAGCGCTTCGGCCTGGGCGCGCCTGAGCACCTGCGCGCGCTCGCGGGCGAGGCGGGGGTGACGCTCGTGCCGATCGACCGGGCGACGATCTCGCTGGTGTGGAGCGACGCGGGCTACCCGGCGCACGGGGACTACCGGGACTACCACCGCCACACGGTTCACCACCACAACCCGTGGTGCAACGGCGGGGAGACTTACGACCACGCCCGGGCGCTGCGCAGGGCGCGGGAGCACGCGGCGGACTTCGTGGCGCGCACCCTGTCGCGCCTGCGCGAGGCGCGACTGGCGCGGCCCCACGGGGAGGCCCTGCCGGGCGGGGGGCTGGTGGTGTGCGCGCTGGACACGGAGCTGTTGGGGCACTGGTGGTATGAGGGGGTGAGCTGGCTCGAGTACGTGGTGGAGGAGTGCGCGCGGGAGGGCCTCGAGTTGGTGCGCCTGGACGACGCGCTCGCCCGCCACGAGCCCGCGACGCTGAAGGCGAGGGAGGGCCTGGTGGTCTGCACGTGGGGCCGCGGGGGGGACCTCTCGACGTGGTCGGGCGCGGGGGTCGCGGAGATGGCCTTCGCGACGCGGGCGGCGGAGCTGCGGACGATCGCTAACACGGGGGGCCTGGACGGGGACGCCCTGCGGGAGCTCCTGGCGCTCCAGTCGAGCGACTGGGCGTTCATGGTGAGCAACGACCTCGCGGTGCCCTACGCGCGGGAGCGCTTCGCGGGGCACCTGCACGCGCTCGATCGGGCGCTTGCGGGAGAGCCGGAGGGGGCGGGGATCCGCAACCTCGCGGTCCATGCGGACCCTGCGATGCCGCTGGCGCCCTGAGCGCTACTCCCAGCGCATCTCGCGGGGGGCGTCGCGCGTGCGGATGAGGCGGGCGGGGACGCCTCCGACGACGGCGTTGGGGGGGACGTCGCGGGTGACGACGGCGGAGGCGCCGAGGATGGAGTTCTCGCCGACGGTGACGCCGCGGAGGAGGCAGGCGCCGTAGCCGATCCAGACGTTGTGGGAGACGCGGACGTCGCGCTTGTAGATGCCCTGGAGGCGGATGGGGCGGTCGACCTCGACGACGCCGTGGTCGAAGTCGATGAGCATGACGCGGTCGGCGACGATGCACTCGCGCCCGATGGAGATGTGCTGGTAGGCGGAGATGGTGCACTCCTGGCCGATGACGGTCTTGGCGCCGATGCGGACCTCGCCCTCGTGGACGCGGATCTTCGTGCGGTGTCCGATCCAGGCCCAGCGGCCGACGTGGAGGGTGGCGTGGGGGCCGATCTCGAGCTCGACGCCGGGGCAGATGAAGCAGAGGCCGTCGGTGCGCAGGCGCCCGCGGTGGCGGAGCTTGAGCCAGACCAGGCGCGCGAGGAGGCGGGCGTAGTGGCGGTTGAGCATGCGGTTGGCGCGCATGAAGCGCAGGAGCGCGCGGGGGCCGCCGGCGAGCGGCGGGGGCTCGGGCCGCGCGCCGCTCACGGGCGGGGGGACCTCGGGGCGGGGGGTCACGAGCGGGCATCGTAGATACTTCCCGACGGTGTCCGCGGCCCGAACACGCGATGACCCGGGGGAGCTGGCCCGGAGACTGCTCGAGGGAGACCGGCGGGCGCTGGCGCGGGGGATCTCGCTGGTGGAGGACGACCGGCCGGAGGGGTGGGAGCTGGTGCGGGCGGTCTACTCCCACACGGGGCGGGCGGCGGTGTACGGCTTCACGGGTCCGCCGGGGGCGGGGAAGTCGACGCTGATCGGGGCGCTGACGCGGGCGCGGCGGGCGGCGGGGAGGAGCATCGGGGTGCTCTCGATCGACCCCTCCTCGCCGTTTACGCAGGGGGCGCTCCTGGGGGATCGGATCCGTCTGAGCGAGCACTTCCTGGACCCGGGGGTGTTCATCCGCTCGATGGCGAACCGCGGCGCGCTGGGGGGCCTCTCGGAGGCGACGCTGCAGGCGGCGCTGCTGCTGGACGCGGCGGGGCGGGAGGAGATCTTCATCGAGACGGTCGGGGTGGGGCAGGCGGAGATCGACATCATCGACCACGCGGACACGATCGTGCTGGTGCTGATGCCGGGCTCGGGGGACTCGATCCAGGCGCTGAAGGCGGGGGTGATGGAGATCCCGGACGTGATCGTGGTGAACAAGGCGGACCATCCGCTGGCGGAGACGATGGTGCGGGATATCCGCGGGGTGCTCTCCTTAGCGAGGCCGGAGCCCTCGGAGGGTGAGGTCTGGAGGGTGCCTATTGTCAAGGCCGAGGCGGCGCACGGCCGGGGGATCGGGGAGCTTCAGAAACGCCTTGAGGAACACCGCGCGCACCTTCACGCCGGTGGCCGGCTCGCGGAGCGCCGGGGTCGGAACCTGCGTGGGGAGGTGCTGGCGTTGGCGACGGCGAGGCTGCGCCGGCGCCTGGCAGAGGACCTCCGCGCGGACCCGGAGCTCCAGGGTCTCTTGAGGGAGGTGATCGATCGTCGGCTGGATCCGGCGAGCGCGGCGACGGCGCTGCTGGCGCGCGTTCAGAGGACTTGACATATTGCGCGCTTTCTATACTTCATGTACAGTTGACCTCAAATGAGAACGACTGTGGAGACGGGGAAGGGCGGGGGCGTCTCGGGGAACGGATCTTTGGATGTGTTCAATGATGACGATCGTCGTGGGCGGTTCTCGACGTCGTTGCGCACGGGTCTGCTGATCCTCGCGTCCTTTGACGCGGAGCACCCGACACGGGGCATCGCGAACCTCTCAGACCACCTCGGTCTGGGCCGCTCGACGATCCACCGCTACACGACGACGCTCGCGGCGCTGGGCTATCTCGAGCAGGGAACGTCCCGCAAGTACCGGCTCTCCTCGCGCGTGGCGGACTTCGGGATCGCGGCGCTGGAGTCCCTTGCGCTGCGCCGCGACGCCGCGGGGCACATGCGGGACCTGCGCGACCGCTGCGGTCACACCTCCGGCCTGAGCGTGCTCGAAGGCGGGGAGACGCTCTACGTCGAATACCTCCGTGGCCATCGTCGAGGGCAGTACGCGATCGACGCGGGGATCGGCCTGGGACTGCGCCTTCCCCCGCACTGCACGGCGGCGGGGAAGGTCCTGCTGGCGTATCTCCCGGAGGGGGAGCGCCAGCGGGCGCTCGCCGAGATCACCTTGACCCGCCGGGGTCCGAAAACGATCAAAGGCAAGCGGGCCTTCCTGGCCGAGCTCGAATCGGTGCGCGAGCAGGGGCTGGCGATCGAGGACGAGGAGCTTGCGAAGGACCGGCGCGCGATCGCGGTCCCGGTCCTCGGGGAGGACGAATCGGTGATCGGGGCGATCGACGTGGCGGTCCCGGCGGAGACGTACCCGAGCGAGGAGCTCGCGGATCGGCTCGCGGTCCCGATGACGGCGGCGGCGACGCGGATCTCGGCGGACTACGAACCCTGAGAGGCGCAAGACCCTGGGGGCCGGGGCGCGGCTAGACCCCGAGGGCGCGAGCGATGACGATCTGCTGGATCTCGTCGGTGCCCTCGCCGATGGTGAGGATCTTGGCGTCGCGGTAGAAGCGGCAGACGGGGTACTCCTCGATGTAGCCGTAGCCGCCGTGGATCTGGACGGCCTCCTCGGCGCAGCGGACGGCGAGGCGGCCGGTCTTGAGCTTGGCCTGGGCGGCGGTGAGGGTGAAGTTGGCGCCCGAGTCCTTCTCGCGGGCGGCCTTGTAGACGAGCAGCCGGGCGGCCTCGATCTCGGTGGACATGTCGGCGAGCTTGCCCTGGATGGCCTGGAACTTCGAGATGGGCTTCCCGAAGGCGTGGCGCTCCCTGGCGTAGGCGAGGGCCTCGTCGAGGGCGCCCCGGGCGAGCCCGACGCCCATGGCGGCGACGCCGATGCGGCCGATGTCGAGGATGTGGAGGAACTGCTTGAAGCCTGCCCCGCGGGGGCCGAGGAGGTTCTCCTGCGGGACGCGGCACTCGGTGAAGCTGAGCGGGCGGGTGTCGGAGGCGTTCCAGCCCATCTTCCGGTAGGGCTTCCCCTGCTCGTACCCGGGGGTCCCGTTGGGGACGATGATGTTCGAGATCTCCCCCTCGCCGGTGAGGGCGGTGATGGTGACGATTCCGGAGACGTCGGTGCCGGCGTTGGTTATGAACTGCTTGGCCCCGTCGATCACCCATTCGCCGTCCTGGAGGCGGGCGCGCGTGCGGGTGTTCCCGGCATCCGAGCCGGCCTCGGGCTCGGTGAGGCCAAAGGCCCCGAGCTTGGCGCCTGAGCAGAGCTTGGGAAGCCACTCTCGCCTCTGCTCCTCGGTCCCGAAGAGGTGGATCGGCTGGGTGCCGAGGGAGGTGTGGGCGCAGAGGGTGATCGCCACGGAGGAGTCCACGCGGGCGAGCTCCTCGACGGCGAGGACGTAGGCGAGGGTGTCTCCG
>DASZFE010000223.1:0-5678 GCA_035940155.1 Solirubrobacteraceae bacterium
CATCCGTCCCCCCGCTCGTCGAGAACAGCCACACATCCGGCTTCACCTCCCCGTACACCCACCGGAAGCTCTCCGGGGAGAGCGGCGAGCCCGTCGAGCCCACGCTCCGCAGCGCGCCCAGGTCATGTTCGGCCCCCGGCCGCAGGCCCGCCTTCTCACAGCTCTGCAGGAAGCCCGCGCTCACCCCCATGCACGTCATCCCCGTCCGCTCCGCCAGCCCCCACAGCACCCCCAGGTCCGGGTGGCCCGGGCTCCCGTCGTACAGCACGATCGCCGCCTCCGTCAACAGGCACCCGATCAGGAAGTTCCACATCATCCACCCCGTCGTCGTAAACCAGAACATCCGGTCCCCCCGACGCAGGTCCAGGTGCAGCAGGCCCTTCTTCAGCTGCTCGACCAGTATCCCCCCGTGGCCCTGCACGATCGCCTTCGGCAGCCCCGTCGTCCCCGACGTGTACAGCACCCACAGCGGATGATCGAAGGGGACCTGCTCGAAGTCGAGCCCCGCCCCCGGCGCGCGCACCTCCCCTCCCCCGGCACTCCGCTCCTCCCCCTTCGCCCGCAGCTCCGACCAGCTCAACGCTCCCGGCCAGCTATCGGGGGGGGTCGCCTGCTCGTCCAGGTAGGGCAGCAGCACCGCGTGGCGCACCGTCGGGAGCTCCGCCAGGATCTCATCGAGGACCGCCCTGCGGTCGAAGTCCTTGCCCCCATGGCGGTACCCGTCCACCGCCAGCAGCACCCTCGGCTCGATCTGTGAGAAGCGGTCGACCACGCTCCGCGCCCCGAACTCCGGCGCCGCGCTCGACCAGATCGCCCCGACGCTCGCCGTGGCCAGGAACGCAATCAGCGTCTCCGCGACGTTCGGCATGTACGCCACCACCCGGTCCCCCCGCTCCACCCCCAGCGCCCGCAGGCCCCCCGCCACCCGCGCCACCTCCGCCGACAGCTCCCCCCACGTCAGCGTCTGAAGCTCCCGCAGCTCGGAGGTGTGCAAGACCGCTGTCTCGTTCGGGTCCCGGTCGCGCAGGAGCACGTTCTCCGCGTAGTTCAGCTCCGCCCCCTCGAACCATTTCGCCCCCGGCATCCTCCGATCGCCCAGCACCCGCTCGTACGGGCGCGAGGCGCGCATCTGCCCGAACTCCCAGACGCTCGCCCAGAACTCCTCCAGCTCCTCCACCGAGAAGCGCCACAGCTCCTCGTAGCTCGAGAGCTCCCGTCCCGTGCGCTCGCCCAGCCAGCGCATGTAGCGCGTGAGCGTTGCCCGCTCGCGCTCCTCCCGGGAGGGTTCCCACAGCGGCGCCTGGAGTCTCGGGTCTGCCATCGTCTCTCCCCCGCGGAGAATATCCTCCGCCCCGTGAACCCCCCCGCGCCGTCTCGATGAGCCCCTCGGCGCTGCGCGCGCAGTTCCCCGTCCTCGCCCGCCTCGCCTACCTCAACTCCGGCACCGACGGACCTCTCCCGGCGGCAGCCGTGCGGGCCGTCGAGGAGGAGCTCGGCCGCGAGGCCCGCGAGGGCCGCGCCCAGAGCCACTTCGAGCGGCGCAAAGAGCTCTCCGAGGCCCTCAGGACCGCCTACGCCGGCGCTCTCGGCTGTCCGACCGAGGACCTCGCACTGACCACCTGCACCACCGAAGGGATCGCCCAGGTCATCTGCGGCCTTCAGGGCCTCCGCCCCGGCGATCAGATCCTCTCGAGCGACGAGGAGCACCCCGGGCTCCTCGGGGCCCTCGGCGCCGCCCGCGAGCTCCACGGCGTCGAGATCCGCCTCGCCCCCTTCGGGGAGCTCCACGAAGCCCTCGGCCCGCGGACCCAGCTCGTGGCCTGCTCACACGTCAGCTGGATCACCGGGCGCCTCGCCCCCGCCGAGCTCGCCGCGTGCGACGTGCCCGTATTGCTCGACGGCGCCCAGGGCGTCGGCGCCATCCCGGTGGACGTGCAGGCCCTCGGCTGCGCCGCCTACGCCGGCGCCGGGCAGAAGTGGCTCTGCGGCCCCGACGGCGCCGGGATGCTCTACGTGAGCCCGGAGCTCCGCGAGCGCCTCGCCGTCGGCCGGCGCGCCTACATGAACCTCTCAGACCCCGGGGCCGGCCTCGACGCCAAGCTCCACCCCGACGCCCGCCGCTTCGACGCCCCCGCCCTCGCCGCCGAGACCCTCGCCTGCGCCCTCGCCGCGATCACCGTCCTGGCGGACGCCGGCTGGGCGGAGGTCCACGAGCGCGCCCGCACCCTCGCCTCGCAGCTCGCCGAGCTTCTCCTCGTCGCCGGGCGCGAGGTCGTCCCCCGCGACGCGACCACCCTCGTCTCCTTCTCGAGCCCCGATCCCCCCGGCGAGCGCGCCCGCCTCGCCGCACACGGGGTCGTCCTGCGCGACATCCCCGGGCGGCCCTGGCTGCGCGCCTCCGTGGGGGCCTTCAACGACGAGGACGATCTGGAGCGGCTGCGCGCGGCCCTGCAGCCTTAATCCCCTCTTAGCACTCCATACGCTTTGCTTTACGGGACCGCGAAAGCGCGCCGATGAGTCGGCCGCGCCTGACGCCACCCCGTAGATGACCGATCCGAGCGCCACCACGATCGAGCCGACGGCCGAGCCGGCCGAGCTGGTGCAGCCGGCGCCGAGCACTGTTCCGGTCCTCGCCCCACCGGAGAGCGCGGAGGTCGAGAGGCCGAGCGCCGCCTCGATCGCCCTCGAGGCCCTCGCGCTCACCGCGATCCTCGGCCTCGCGGCCTTCATGAACATCTACCGCCTCTCCCAGAACGCCTACGCGAACATCTACTACTCCGCCGCCGTCAAGTCGATGTTGCGCTCGCTGCACAACTTCCTCTTCGTCTCGCTGGACCCCGGCGGGCTGATGAGCGTCGACAAGCCCCCCGTGGGCCTCTGGGTGCAGGCGATCAGCGCGAAGATCTTCGGCTTCACGCCCCTCAGCCTGCTGTTGCCCGAGGCCCTCGCCGGAGTCCTCGCCGTCGGCGCCCTCTACTGGGCGATCCGCGGACCCTTCGGGCGCGCCGCCGCGCTCGCCGGAGCCCTCGCCCTCGCGCTCTACCCCTCCTTCGTCGCCGTCTCGCGCGACAACAACCTCGACACCGTCCTGGTCCTGCTCATGATCCTCGCCTGCGGCGTCGCGCTGCGGGCGATCCGCACCGGTCGCTGGACCACGCTCATCGGCTCCGCCGTCCTCGTCGGTCTCGCCTTCAACACCAAGACCCTCGCCGCCTACCTCGTCGTCCCCGGCATCGCCCTCGGGTACCTCGTATGCGCCCCCGGCCCGCTCCTGCGCCGCTGCGCACAGCTCCTCGCAGCCGGGCTCGTGATGGGCGTCGTCTCCTTCTCCTGGATCGCCCTCGTCGAAGCCACCCCCGCCTCGCAGCGGCCCTACGTCGGGGGATCGTTAGACAACACCGAGCTGGACCTCACCTTCGGCTACAACGGCTTAGGCCGCGTCAACGGAGAGGTCGGCGGGCCGGGACACGTGCCCATCGCCCCCGGGGCGCTCGCGCCCCTGAAGGCGCCCGTCCCGAGCCACTCCGCCCCGAACCGACCCTTCACGCCCGGGGTGGGCCCCAGCACGGGCGTGCCGCGGAGCGAACCGCGCGGCGCACGGCCCGTCCACCATCCCCGCGCGCCGCACCTCACGACCACGGGCGGCCGATCCGTCAACCCTGTCCCCTTCGGCGGCCCCCCCGGGCCGCTGCGGCTCTTCGGGCTCGGCCTCGGGGACCAGTCCTCCTGGATGCTCCCCTTCGCCCTCCTTGGCCTCCTCGCGCTCGTGCTCTCGATCGCCTCGGACCGGTGGGCCGCCCGGAAGGCATCGGGCGCGACTCCCATCGCCGTCGGGGAGCCCCTGCCGGACGTGGCGCCCGCGGCCGTCGGAGGGCGCCCACGGCGCGATCCCCGGCTCGCGGGCCTCCTCGTCCTCGGCGGATGGTTCCTCGTCGAGGCCGTCGTCCTGAGCGCCTCGCAGGGGATCGTCCACCCCTACTACGTCTCCGCCCTCGGGCCCGGGATCGCCGCGATGGTCGGCGCCGGGGCGCTCGCCTGTGCGGACCTCGCGCGCCGCCGCCACCCCTTCTCGGTGCTGATCCCCGTCGGGATCGCCGCAACCGTCGCGGTGCAGATCTCGCTCCTGAGCCACGCGCGCTACATGAGCTGGCTCCACCCCGTCCTGATCGGCGCGGCCGCGATCGGGGCCGCCGCGATGCTCGTGCGGCGCGGTTGGGCGGGGTGGGCGACCGGGTGGACGCTCCTCGCGCTCCTCATCGCCCCCGCCGCCTACTCCGCGAGCACCTGGGAAGCGCCCGTCGAGGGGACCTTCCCGACCGCCGGCCCCCGGGCCGCCGTGGGCCTCGGCCCTTATGGCGTGAGCCCCTCGAGCGTCGCGGTCAACCGCGCACTGATCCGCTACGTGGGCGCCCACCGGCCCGGTACGCGCTGGGCGCTCCTCACCGACGCCTCCAACACCGCCGCCGTCCCGATCCTCATGGGCCTCGACGCGGGCTCCCTCGGCGGCTACAGCGGGACCGACCCCTCCTTGAACGGCCCGGGCCTCGCGCGGCTCGTCGCAAGCGGACAGGCGCGCTACGTCGTCCTCGGCGGCGCCTACTCGAGCCGCGGCGGCAACCGCGCGACCGTCGCCGTCCTGCGCGCCTGCCGCCAGCTCCCCCAGGAAGCCTGGGGTGGCCCGCCCCGCACACTCTACGGCCTCGTCCTCTTCGACTGCGCCGGCCGCGCCCACGCGCTCGCGCGCTCCTGAACGCTCAGCGGCCGGCTCAGTCGATCACGCGCAGCTCCCGCCCGAAGGCGCGCGCGAAGAGCTCGCCCTCGCGGCCCGCCGCCCAGCGGGGCACCGCGGCCTCGCCCGCCGCGAGCAGGCGCAGCTCGAGCACGCCCTCGCGCAGCCTGAAGACGGTCCTGCGCACGAGCTGGTCGCGCGAGCGCTCGAGGTCCTCGGCCAGGCGCAGGAGCACCGCGCAGCGGTCCAGGCGCTCCGCGTCCCCGCTCTGAAAGAGCGGCGCGAGCGAGTTCGTCTCGGGCATCCCCTTGCGGTGGTAGCGCGCGGCCTGCGCAACGATCGCGACCTCGCCCGGTGAGAAGCCGGGCAGGCCGCCGTTGAGGATCAGGTAGCGCGAGTGCTTGTGGTGGTCGTCGTAGTCGACCGACATCCCGACGTCGTGCAGCTCGCACGCGGCCCACAGGAGCTCGCGCTCGACCGGGTCGCCCCCGTGGATGCCGAGCTCGGCGAGCTCGTCGAACATCCCCAGCGCGAGCGCCGCGACGTGGCGCGTGTGGGCCGCGTCGACGTCGTAGCGCGCCGCGAGGTTCAGAACGCTCGCGCGCCGGACGTCCGCGAAGAGCGGCGGCTCGCTCCCGGCGAGGTGGCGCTCGAAGAAGACCCCCTCGCGCAGCCCCGCCTCGGTGACCTCAAGCGTCTGGAAGCCCCCGGCCGCGAGCACCCCCTCCACGACGAGGGCGCCCGCTAGGATCAGGTCCCCGCGCGAGGGCTTGATCCCCGGCACGCTCCCGCGCTCGTCGCTCGAGAGCGACGCGAGTCGCTCGATCAGCTCCGTCAGCTGCTCGCGGGACACCACCATTCCCTGCACCCCGTTGCTCGGGAGCCCCGCGAGCCGCTGGACGGCCGCCGCGAGGTTGCGCACAGTCCCCCCGATCCCCACCAGGCGCCG
>DASZFE010000224.1:0-3376 GCA_035940155.1 Solirubrobacteraceae bacterium
CACGGCGTGACGGGCCTCGCGCTGAACCTCGAGTCCGACAACGTGGGCGCGGTGCTCTTCGGCGAGTGGGAGCACATCTCCGAGGGGGACACGGTGAAGCGCACGGGACGACTGCTCGAGATCCCCGTCGGCGAGGGGCTCCTGGGGCGGATCGTCGATCCGCTCGGGCGTCCGCTGGACGGGAAGGGCGAGGTCGCCACCACCGAGATGCGCCCGGCGGAGTTCAAGGCCCCCGGGGTCGTGCAGCGCCAGCCGGTGACCGAACCGATGCAGATCGGCCTGAAGGCGATCGACGCGATGATCCCGATCGGGCGGGGCCAGCGGGAGCTGATCATCGGCGACCGACAGACGGGCAAGACGGCGATCGCGATCGACGCGATCATCAACAACCGCGACACGGGGGTGGTGTCCGTGTACGTGGCGATCGGCCAGCGAATGTCCACGGTGGTGGCGCTCGCGCAGACGCTCGACGAACAGGGCGCCCTGGACAACACGATCATCGTGGCGGCCTCCGCGGACGAGGCGGCGCCGATCAAGTTCATGGCCCCCTACGCGGGGTGCGCGATGGGGGAGCACTTCCTCTACGACGGCAAGCACGCGCTCTGCGTGTACGACGACCTGACCAAGCACGCCTACGCCTACCGGCAGATGTCGCTCCTGCTGCGCCGCCCGCCCGGCCGGGAGGCGTACCCGGGGGACGTCTTCTACCTGCACTCCCGCCTGCTGGAGCGCGCGGTGAAGCTCAACGACGACCTCGGCGGGGGCTCGCTGACGGCGCTCCCGATCATCGAGACCCAGGCGGGGGACGTCTCGGCGTACATCCCGACGAACGTGATCTCGATCACCGACGGGCAGATCTTCCTGGAGCCGAAGCTCTTCAACTCGGGCGTGCGCCCCGCGATCAACGTCGGGATCTCGGTCTCGCGGGTGGGCGGGAACGCGCAGATCGGCCCGATGAAGAAGGTCGCCGGGCGAATCAAGCTCGAGCTCTCCCAGTACCGCGACCTGGAGGCCTTCGCGCAGTTCGGCTCGGACCTCGACGCGGACACCCAGCGGACGCTCGCGCGCGGGGTGCGCCTGGTGCGGACGCTCAACCAGGGGGAGCGGGCGCCGCTCGCGGTGCAGGACCAGGTCGTGCAGATCTATGCCGCGACGAGCGGCTTCTTGGACAGGATCCTCGCCGACCGGGTCCCGGAGTTCCTGCAGGGGCTCACCGAGCGCGTCCACGCCCAGCACGAGGAGATCCGCGCGAAGATCGCCGAGCGGGACTGGTCGGATGAGACCCAGAGCGCGCTCCACGCGGCCGTCGCGGCGTTCGCGGCGGACTTCGGCTACGACCTCGACGAGGAGGGCCTGCCCCTCGAGGAGACCGTCGCGGCCTAGGGCCGCCCGCCGTCACCGCCATGGCCTCCCAGCGCGACGTCAAGAACCGGATCTCCTCGATCAAGAACATCCAGAAGATCACGCGTGCGATGGAGATGGTCGCCGCCGCGCGCCTGCGCCGGGCCGAGCAGCGGATCGCCGCGCTGCGCCCCTACGCGGAGGCGATCCGGCGGATGACCCACCAGGCCGCCGCGGCCGCGGGGGCCGAGGCGGCCTCGTTCGCGCTCCTGCGCGAGCACGAGCACGTCAACGAGGTCGGCCTGCTGCTGATCACCGGGGACCGGGGCCTCGCGGGGGGGTTCAACTCGCAGATCATCCGCGCGGGCGTTCGCGCGGGCGGGGAGCTCTCCGAGGAGGGCCGCAATCCGGTCTGGTACGCGACGGGCCGCCGGGGGGTCTCCTCGCTGAACTTCCGCGGGAGGGAGCTCTCGGGGAGCTACACGGGCTTCGCGGACCGCCCCGCCTACGCGGACGCGCGGGGGATCGCGGACGACCTGATGACGGCCTACATCGACGGGCGCCTGCAGCGGGTGGAGATCCTCTACAACTCCTACGTCTCCCCCCTGACCCAGGAAGTCCCGCGGGAGACCCTCCTGCCGCTCTCCCAGGCCCTCCTGGAAGACGCCGGCGAGGAGGGGCCGGCCGGCGGGGGGGACCGCGCGGACGCCGTCGGCGAGGACCGTGCCCCGCGGGCCCCGCGGGCGCTCGTGGAGTACGAGCCCGGCCCGGAGGAGCTCCTGAAGCGACTCGTCCCGGACTACGTGGAGATCTCGATCTACCGCGCCCTGATCGAGTCCGCCGCGGGCTTCTTCGGGGCGCAGATGACCGCGATGCGCAACGCCTCGGAGAACGCGGGGACGTTGATCGAGGACTACACCCTGCAGATGAACCGGGCCCGTCAGGCCGAGATCACCCAGGAGATCATGGAGGTGGTGGCGGGAGCGGAGGGTCTCAGCTAGACCCGGATCCCGCCCGCCCACCGCAGACCCGGGGGCCAGTCGCGAGACGACCCGAAAAGACGAAACGACTTCATCAAGAGAGAAAGAGGAGAATCAAGGACCATGTCAACCCCCACCGCCACCCAGACCGCCGAGACCGGCGCTGCCTCCACGACGCGCAACGTCGGACGGATCGAGGAGATCCAGGGCGTCGTGATCGAGGCCGTCTTCCCCGAGCGCCTCCCGGAGATCAACCACGCGATCACGGTCGCGCGGCCCGCGGCGGCCTCGGGCGAGGAGGCGCCGGGCATCAGCGCGAGCGCCGGGGAGGGCGTGCTCGTGTGCGAGGTCCAGCAGCACCTCGGCGACGACCGTGTGCGGGCCGTGGCGATGGACACCACCGACGGCCTCGCGCGTGGGGTGGAGGTCCTTGACACGGGGGGCCCGATCACGGTCCCGGTGGGCGAGGCGACGCTGGGGCGGATCTTCAACCTGCTGGGCGAGCCGATCGACCTCGGGGAGGAGCTCCCCAAGGAGACCCCGCGCCGGCAGATCCACCAGGTCGCGCCGCGCGTGGAGGACCTGACGCCGACGACGGAGATGTTCGAGACGGGGATCAAGGTCGTGGACCTCCTGGCGCCCTACGCGAAGGGTGGAAAGGTCGGCCTCTTCGGGGGGGCGGGTGTGGGCAAGACGGTCCTGATCCAGGAGCTCATCCACAACCTCGCCAAGGAGCACGGGGGCCTCTCGGCCTTCTGCGGCGTCGGCGAGCGCTCCCGCGAGGGCAACGACCTCTGGCTGGAGATGAAGGAGTCAGGGGTCCTCGACAAGACGATTCTCGTCTTCGGGCAGATGAACGAGCCGCCCGGCGCCCGCATGCGCGTGGCCCTCTCCGGTCTGACGATGGCGGAGTACTTCCGCGATCAGGAGGGCCAGGACGTGCTGCTCTTCATCGACAACATCTTCCGCTTCGTCCAGGCGGGCTCCGAGGTGTCGGCCCTGCTCGGCCGGATGCCCTCCCAGGTCGGCTACCAGCCGACGCTCGAGTCCGAGAT
>DASZFE010000225.1:0-3464 GCA_035940155.1 Solirubrobacteraceae bacterium
CCCCTTTGAGCTCGCCGGCGAGGAAGTCGACGCCCAGGACCACCGCGGTGTCGCCGGCAACGTCACCGAGTTCGACGGCAATCTCGGCCTCGTGATCGGGGCCGGTGGCGGCTCGTTGACGCTGTTCGACGCCGTCCGTGCCCACGGCGGGCACCCCGCCAACTACTGCGAGATCGGCGGCAACCCCTCCGTCGCCAAGGCATGCGGCCTCGCCAAGCTCGTCCTTGAGAAGCCCGGCGTCGACAAGATCGCCGTGATGATGTCCATCGTCTCGAACACCCGCGTCGACATCGTCGCGCGGGGCGTCATCAAGGCCTGCATCGAGCTCGGCCACAACCCCGCCGAGAAGATCGCCATCTTCCGCATCCCCGGGGCGTGGGAGGAGGAGGGCTTCAAGATCCTCGAGAAGTACAACGTCGACTACGCCGACCGCAGCGTGTCGCTCAACGAGGCCGCGCGACGCGCCGTCGAGAAGATCCAGGGGGTCGCGGCATGAGCGAGGCGAAGCCGAGCGGTTACCGCGGGCCGGATGCCCGCGGACGCCATCGAGAGCGCCGACTGGAAGGAGGCAAGAGGTGCCTATTCTGATCGACGCGCAGACGACCTTCATCGTCCAGGGGATCACCGGCCGCGAGGCCGTCAACCTCACGCGCGAGTGCCTCGACTACGGCCTCGGCGCGAAGGTCGTCGGCGGCGTCACCCCCGGGCGCCTCGGCCGCGAGGTCCACGGGGTGCCCGTCTTCGACACCGTCGCCCAGGCCGTCGCCCACCACGGCCGGGCGGGTGGGGGTCCAATTCACGGCTCCGTCGTCACGGTCCCCCCGGCCTTCACCAAGGACGCCGTCTTCGAGGCCATCGAGAACGGGATCAAGCTGATCGTGATCGTCACCGAGCGCATCCTCCGCCGCGACGTCGCCCAGATGGTCGAGCTGGCCACCCTCCGGGGCGCTCGGATCATCGGGCCCAACTGCCTCGGGATCATCGTCCCCGACGTCGTCAAGATGGGCGGCATCGGCGGCCCCGCCCGCAACGCCGCCCAGGCCTACACCACGGGCCCGATCGGCGTGATCTCGCGCTCCGGCGGGATGACGACCGAGATGTCCTCCACTCTCTCCGCCGCGGGCCTCGGGCAGTCCACCGCCGTCTCGATCGGCGGCGACGCCATCATCGGCTCGAGCTACGCCGAGCTCATGCCCCTCTTCGAGGCCGACGAGCAGACCCGGGGGATCGTCATCTACACCGAGCCCGGCGGGCGCATGGAGGCCGAGCTCGCCCGCTGGGTCACCGAGAACAATTCCCGCCTCCCCATCGTCGCCTTCATGGCCGGGCGCTTCATGGACGAGATGCCCGGGATGTCCTTCGGCCACGCCGGCACGATCGTCGAAGGCAAGGAGGACACCGCGAGCGAGAAGATCACCCGCCTCGCCCAGGCCGGCATCACCGTCGCCGAGCGCATCGAGGACATCCCCGGGCTCATCCGCGAGAAGATCGAGCAGGGAGCCGGACGCAGCGCCACGGAGGTGACCACAGCATGAGGCAGGACGCCATCTTCATCGCCATCGACGTCCAAGACGCCGCCGCCGCGGACGCCGCGCTCGCCGCCAAGCTCACCGAAGCCTGCCCCGTGGACATCTTCGCCCAGGCGCAGGACGGCTCGCTGCGGATCGTCGAGAAAAACATCGACGAGTGCGTCCTCTGCCGCCTCTGCCTCGACGCCGCCCCCGAGGGCGCCCTGAAGATCATCAAGCTCTACGACAAGGAAGCCGTCCTCGCCTAGCGTCCGCCCCGGGGATGTATCCTGGGACTCCGATGAACGAGAACGTCTCGCTGATCATCATGTGCATCTTCCTGCTCGCCTCGCTCGCGTTCCTCGCGCAGCAGATCACCGCGTACCACTGAGGATCGGGCTCGCGGCCGACGGGTGGCGATCGGGACTACCGGCGAGTCAGTGCCGGCTGGCCTTGCGCGTGCGCTGACGCTCCTGCCGGCGCTCGACCACGTTCACGATCAGCTTCAGGAACTCCGTCGGCCCCGACGCCTTCGCCTGGCCGTAGGTGAAGGCCTCGATCCAGTCCTCGACCTTCCCTTCCTTGGCCATGATGTTGAAGAACTCCCGGCGCATGTCCACGCGGATCCGGGCGTCGTCGGCGGGGATCTTCGTGACCTTCACGCCGGGCATCTCCAGGCGGAAGTGCTGCACGTCCCCCCGTCCGCGCAGCTCGATCCCGACGACGAGCTTGATCGGCTCGAGCGCGGGGACTTCCGCGATGAACCTCTCCACCGCGAGCTCGATCAGGGACTTCGCGTCCTCAGCCATGCGCCTCTCCTCCCCTCACGAGCGCCCCGCGGGGCGCTCAGATGGCGTGTCTCTCCAGAAGCTTCTTCCCGATGACCATCCGCTGGATCTCCGAGGTCCCCTCGCCGATCAGCAGCAGCGGCGCGTCGCGGTAGATCCGCTCGATCTCGTACTCCTTGGAGTACCCGTAGCCCCCGTGGATCCGCAGGGATTCCGTCGCGCAGAAGTACGCCGCCTCCGAGGCGAACAGCTTCGCCATCCCCGCCTCCAGGTCCGAGCGCTGCCCCGCGTCCTTCATCTGCGCCGCCCGCCGCGTCAGCATCCGCGCCGCGTCCACCTGCGTCGCCATGTCCGCGAGCTTGAACTGGATCGCCTGGTGCTGTGCGATCGGCTTCCCGAAGGTCTTGCGCTCCTGGGAGTACCGCAGCGCGAGCTCCAGCGCCCGCTGCGCCAGACCCACCCCGCGCGCCGCCACGTTCGCCCGACCCACCTCAAGGGCGTCCATCATCTGCGCGAAGCCCCGGTTCAGTCCCGCCTCCTCGCCCCCGAGGACGTTCTCCGCCGGGCACCGGTAGCCGTCGAACACCAGCTCCGTGGACTCCACGCCCTTGTAGCCCATCTTCTTGATCTTCGGCGGCACTTTCAGACCCGCGTAGGGGCCCGTGTTCTCCGAGACCCCCGCCTCCTTCTCCGCGATGAAGCACGTGAAGCCCCGATGGCGCGGCTCCGCCTCCGGGTTCGTCTTCACCAGCACGAACACCAGCGTCGACATCAGCCCGTTCGTCACCCACATCTTCTGCCCGTTGATCTCCCAGTCCCCCTCCGGGAGCTTCTTCGCGCTCGTCTTGATCGCCTGCACGTCCGAGCCCAGCTCCGGCTCCGAGAGCGAGAACGCCGCCCGGATCTCCCCCGTCGCCATCCGCGGGAGGTAGCGCTGCTTCTGCTCCTCGCTCCCGAATTTCATCAGCAGGTAGGAGCCGATGAAGTGCGTGTTGATCACCCCGCTGATCGAGATCCAGCCCCGGGAGAGCTCCTCCACAACCATGCAGTACGTGCTCAGGTCCAGCCCCAGGCCCCCGTACTCCTCCGGGATCGTGATCCCGAACAGGCCCAGCTCCTTCATCTGCTCGACGATCGCCTCCGGGTACTCGTCCTTCCCGTCGTAGTG
>DASZFE010000226.1:0-1501 GCA_035940155.1 Solirubrobacteraceae bacterium
CTCGACGATCGCGACGGTGTGGCGGCCGGTCTCGCTCCACGCGAGCGGCTCGGGGGAGCCGGGGTAGACGACGATCTCTTCGCGCACCCCCGCGGCGTGGAGGTGCCCGGCGAGGCAGAGCTGAAATCCGCCGGCGCGCACGAGGGCGGCGGTGAAGGGGCAGTGGGCGCTCTCCTCGAACGCGGCGCCCCCGGCGGTGCCGTGGAGCAGCAGCACGTGGACCCTCCCGTCGCGGGGCGCGGCGAAGTCGCGGAGCGCCTGCGCGGTGAGCGGGGCGGCGCCCCAGGAGATGCCCCACACGGTGAGCGGCCCGATCTCCTGTCCCTGGAGCCCGGGGTGGGTGGGCGAGGGGTCAGTGGGGAGCACGCGCACGTTCGCGGGCCACTCCACGCGCCGATAGGGCCCCCCGGGACGCAGCGGATCGTGGTTGCCGGCGACGAGCACCACGGGCACGTCGATGTCCCCGAGCCGGTGGGCGACCCAGCGGGAGGTGTCGGGGGTGACGTGCTCGTCCTCCCAGAGGTCGCCGCCGATTGTGACGGCGTCGACGCGGTGCTCGACGGCGAGCGCGAGGCAGCGCTCGAGCGCCTCGCGCAGCTCCCGCCGCCGCGCGCGGGCGTCCTGCGCGGGGAGTCCCACGAAGGGGCGGTCGAGGTGGAGATCCGCGAGGTGGAGGAGCTTAATCGGGGCGTGCGGGGCCAAGCGATCAAAGATAGGGTTCCGCGCGGTCGAACGAACGGGTGCGGGGCGCCGCCGCGATTCGCTCGGGTGGCGGCGGACTCTCCCTCCGGGCTCCTACTCCTCGGGCTCCTCGACGGGGCTGACGGCGAAGACGATGTGGCGGCGGGCGACGGCGAGGAAGGGGTGGCTCTCCAGGGGTCCCCCGTCGAGCGGCTCGAGGGAGACGTCGGTGAGCGTGAGGAAGTCGCGCTCGGAGGCGTTGAGCACGTCGGAGACGCGGCTGCGGTAGCCGTCGAGGGCGAGCGTGAGGAGCCCTTCGATGCGGTGGCGGGGAGTCTCGATGCGGATGCGCTCTTGGCGGTGCTCCATGCTCTAGGGACCTTTCCCGGTTGGGGCGTGCGAGGTGCGAACCATGAGGGCTAGGTCTCGGCCGCGCCGTGGCTCACGTGATGCGCTCGCGCACCCGCGCGGGCAGCCCGGCGCGCGCGATGGGCGCAACGGGGCCGCCGGTGTCGTCGGGGCGGTTGCGCTCGTCGCGGACGATGTAGAGGGGGCGGTGCTTGACCTCGTCGTAGATGCGACCGACGTACTCGCCGATGACCCCGAGGGCGATTAGCTGGATGCCGCCGAGGAGGAGGATGGCGATGGTGAGGGAGCCGAAGCCGGGGAGGTAGGAGCCCTCGAAGTGCAGTCCGATGACGACGGGGATCGCGACGAAGGCGAGGCCGGCGGAGAGCAGCCCGACGTAGGTGGCGAGCTGGAGGGGGACGTGGGAGAAGGAGGCGATCGCGTCGAGGGAGAAGCGGAGCATCTTGCGCAG
>DASZFE010000227.1:0-2736 GCA_035940155.1 Solirubrobacteraceae bacterium
CATCCGGTGCGGGGCGACACGACCCACATCGACCTCGTCCGCGTGCGTCTGGACGAGGCCATCCAGGCGGTCGTCCCGCTCGAGCTCGCGGGCGTCGAGAGCGCGCCCGGCGTGAAGGAAGGCGGCGTGCTCGAGCAGCCCGTGCGCGAGGTCAACGTCGAAGCGCTTCCGACCTCGATCCCGGAGGCGATCGTGTACGAGATCGGCGAGCTGCGGATCGGCGAGACGCTCACGTTGGCGGCCGTGGAGGCGCCCGAGGGCGTGACGCTCACGGACGCCCCGGAGACGGTCGTCGCGCTGATCTCCGCCCCGCGGCTCCAGACCGAGGCGGAGAGCGAGATCGAGACCGAGACCGGAGTCGTCGGCGAGAGCGAGAAGGACTCCGCCGAGACGGCCGACGGGGAGTAGCACCTGCGCCCCTTCCGTGGCGGCGCGGCCATCGACTGGCTGATCGTAGGGCTCGGGAATCCCGGCCGCGAGCACGCGGGGACCCGTCACAACATCGGCTTCGCGGTCGCGGACGCGCTCGTGGAGCGCTGGGGTCTGAAGCGCTCAAAGCCCCGCTTCCGCGCGCAGATCGCGGAGGGCAGGGTGCGCGCGCCGGCCCCGATGCTCGCCGAGGGCGGGGAGCGGGCCGCCGCACCGGGGCCGGTCTCCGTGGCGGTGCTCTGTCCGCAGACCTACATGAACGACTCCGGGCGCGCGGTGGGGCCGGCGCGGGGCTCCTACAAGCTCCCCCTGGAGCGCCTCGTGGTCGTCTACGACGAGATCGACCTGCCCTTCGGCGAGGTGCGGGTCCGCCTCGGGGGGGGCCTCGCGGGGCACAACGGCCTGAAGTCGCTCAAGCGGGAGCTCGGCGGGACGGACTTCTGGCGCGTGCGCGTCGGGGTGGACCGTCCGGACTCGACGGACCCGGAGATCGTCGCCGCGTGGGTCCTGGGGCGCTTCCGCGAGGCGCCCGCCGAGGTCGCGGCCGTGGTGGGGCGCGCGTGCGAGGAGGTCGAGCGGGTGGTGCTCGGCGGGGACGCCTCCTAGATGGCCCTTCGTTCGCTTCTGGGGCTCCTCGAGGAGGACCCCGCCGCGGGGCGCCTCGCGCGGGAGGGCGGACGGGCGTTCGTCTCCTCTGCCCTGCGCCCGTACCTGATCGCGGCGCTCTGCGACCGGGGCTCGCCCCCCCGCGCGACGCTCGTGGTGGTCGGGGACGACCGCGCCGCGCGAGAGCTCGCGGGGGACCTGCGCGCGTGGCTCGAGCCACGGCCCGTCCGCTACTACCCCTCGCGGGGGGTGGCTTACGAGTCCCACCTGATCCCACCGGCGCACCTCGTGGGGCTGCGCGTGGCGGCCCTGGACGCGCTGCTCGCCGCGGGGGAGGCGGAGCCGCCCGTGGTGGTGGTCTCGGCGGGGGCGCTCTCGGAGAAGGTCCCCGACCCGGCGCTGCGCCCGCGCTCCTTCACGCTGCGCCGGGGCGAGCTCCTTGACCTGGGGGAGTGCGCGGCGGAGCTCGCGGGGGCGGGGTATGAGCGGGTGGACCAGGTGCAGGAGCGGGGGGAGTTCGCGGTGCGGGGGGGCATCCTGGATGTGTTCCCCGCGAGCGCCGAGCGGGCGGTGCGGGTGGAGCTCTTCGACATCGAGATCGAGTCGCTGCGGTGGTTCTCGACCTTTACGCAGCGCTCGCTGGGGGACCTCGAGGAGGTCGAGATCGCGCCCGCAGCGGAGCTCGCGGCCGAGCACCGGGAGCTGGCGGAGCTCGCGGCGAGCGCGGGGTCCTCGCGGGAGGAGCGCCCGGACGTGGCGGAGCTCCTCCCGGTGGAGCGCTTCGGGGCGCTCCTGGATCTCGTGGGGGAGGAGACCGAGCTGATGGTGGCGGCGGAGGAGGAGATCGAGCCGGCGCTCGCGGACCAGTGGAACGATGTGTGCGCGGCCTTCCACGACGAGGACGCGCACGACCTGTACGTGAACCCTCGGGCCGTGCAGGACGCGCTCGAGCGCCGCGCGCGAATCCGGCTCTCGAGCGTGGCGGGGGATCAGGAGATCGAGCTGCGGGCCTCCTCGGCGCAGAGCGCGGCGCGCTCGCTCGGGGAGGCCGAGGCGGAGCTCGAGAAGCTCCTGCGCTCCGGCTACCGGACCGTGGTGGCGTTCCCGCGGCGCGGGGAGGGGGAGCGCGCGGCGTACAACCTCGCGCGCGTGCAGGCGAGCTGGCTGGGGGAGGGCGCGGGCGCATCGGCGGCGCCGCTTGAGCCGGCACTGCGCTTCGTGGCGGCGAGCCTGCGCGAGGGCTTCGTGGCGCCGACGCTGAAGCTGGCGGTCTTCCCGGAGGACCGGCTCGTGCACCGCCGCCCCTCCCGCGCGGGCGGCCGGGCCGGCCTGGGGGGCCGCGGGGCGCTGCGCTCGTTCGCGGACCTGCGCACGGGCGACGTGGTCGTGCACGAGGACCACGGGGTGGCGCGCTTCGCGGGCTTTGAGACGCGGACGGTCGCGGGGGTCACGCGGGACTACCTGTACCTGGAATATCAGGGGGACGATCGGGTGTACGTCCCGACGGACCAGTTCGCGAAGATCTCCCGCTACCTGGGGGCGGGCGGGGATGAACCGCCGCTCTCGAAGCTCGGGGGGACGCGCTGGGAGACGATGAAGGCGCGCGCGCGGCGCGCGGCGCAGGAGCTCGCGGGGGAGCTCTTGAATCTTTATGCGGAGCGCCGCCGACGCACGGGACATGCGTTCGAGCCCGACGGGGAG
>DASZFE010000228.1:0-2504 GCA_035940155.1 Solirubrobacteraceae bacterium
GGGCCCGGCGCTCGACGAGGTCGTCCTGCGCGCGCTCGCGAAGGACCCGGCCGAGCGCTTCGGGGGCGCGGAGGAGTTCATCGCGGCGCTCGAGGCGGCCGAGCGGGAGACGGCGCTGGCGCTCGCCAACGGAGCCCCGACCTCCACGCAGCCGCCCTCGGGGGGCACGCTGCTGCTGCCCTCGGCCGTGGAGGAGGAGGGGACTGGGATCGAGCACGAGGAGCGCAACCGCCGGTTGTGGTGGGCGGCCGCGGCGGCGGTGCTGCTCGCGGCCGCCGCGGCCGCCCTCCTCCTGGTCCTCCTGCCGCGGACGGGCGGCGTGCGTGTTCCGGGCGTGACGGGCGAGCCGCAGGCGCTCGCGGTGACGGCGCTGCGGAGCGCGGGGCTGACGCCGGTGCTGAGCGGGGCGCCGAGCGCGACGGTATCGAGCGGGACGGTGATCGCGCAGAGCCCGCGGCAGGGGAGTGCGGTGAGCCGGGGGGCGCAGGTGACGGTCATCGTCTCGAGCGGCCTGGGGAGCGGGGCGCTCCCGAACGTGGTCTCGCTCCCGCAGGCGGCGGCGGTGCGGCGACTGCAGGCGGGAGGCTTCAAGCCCACGGTGCAGACGCAGGCGAGCGCGACGGTATCGAGCGGGACGGTGATCTCGACGGATCCGACCGCGGGCACGGAGCTCCAGGGGGGGAGCCCGGTGACGGTGGTCGTCTCGAGCGGGCCGCCGCGTGCGGTCGTGCCGGGGTTGACGGGCAAGACGCAGGCGGAAGCCTCGGCGGCGCTTGCGGCGGCGGGACTGAAGGTCGGCTCGATCTCCTATCGGAGTGCGAACGGGCAGGCCCCGGGCACGGTGCTCTCGCAGACCCCCGCGGCCGGCGAACAGGCGCTCTCAGGGGGAGAAGTCGCGCTTGTGCTGGCGCAGGCGAGCAGTGAAGCGGCGGTCCCGGGCGTGGTTGGGGAGGGCGAGACGCAGGCTGCGGCGGCGCTGGCGCGGGCGGGCTTCAACCCTCGCTCGGTCTCGCGCGAGACGGGCGACGCGAAGAAGGTCGGGGTGGTGCTCGCGCAGCGGCCCTCGGCGGGGAGCAGGGCGCGGCGGGGAACGACGGTGACGATCGCGGTGGGTACGCTGCGCCAGACAACCACTACGACCTCCACGACGACGACGCCGACGACCTCCACCACCACGACGGCGCCGAGCACCACGACCACCACCCCAGCCCCGCCGAGCCCGTCGAAACCGTGAACCAGAGAGCGCTGAGAGTTGCCCTGCTCGCCGGGGGACGCTCCTCCGAGCACGAGGTGTCGCTGTCCTCGGCGGAGGGGATCGCGGCGGCGCTCGTGCGGGCGGGACACGAGGTGCTGTGGGTGAGGATCGAGCGCGGGGGCGCGTGGAGCTTTCAGGGGGAGCCGCTGAGCGTGACGCCGGGCGCGGGGCTGCTGGGGGCGGACGTGGCGTTCCCGGCGCTGCACGGGCCCTTCGGGGAGGACGGGAGCGTGCAGGGGGTGCTGGAGACCCTCGACGTCGCGTACGTCGGGGCGGGAGTGGCGGCGTCGGCGGTCTGCATGGACAAGGTCCTCTTCAAGGAGCTGATGGCCGCGGCGGGGATCCCCCAGGTGGACTACGTGGGCGTGCGCGAGGAGCGCTGGCTGCGCAAGCCGGGCGAGGTCCTGGGAGAGATCGCGCACCTCGGGCTCCCGGTGTTCGTGAAGCCCGCGCACCTGGGCTCCTCGGTGGGGATCGCGAGGGTCGCCTCCGAGGAGGAGCTGCGGGAGGCGCTCGCTGAAGCGTTCACCCACGACGGGCTGGTGATCGTCGAGCAGATGGCTCGGGGCGTCGAGGTCGAGTGCGGGGTGCTGGGACGCGTGCACGCCGAACGCGAGAGGTGGAGCGGGGCGGCCGGGGAGGAACGGGCGCTGGCCTCCGAGCCGGGCGAGATCGTGCTCGCGGGGGAGTGGTATGACCAGCGGGCGAAGTACACCGAGGGGGGGATGCGCCTGGAGCTCCCCGCGCGGATCTCCGCGGTCGCGCGCCGGGAAGTCCGGGAGCTGGCCCTGGAGGTCTTCCACTACGCGGGCTGTGAGGGACTCGCGCGGGTGGACTTCTTTGTGGACGGCGAGGCGGTGCTGGTGAACGAGTTGAACACGATGCCGGGCTTCACGCTGACGAGCGTCTACCCGAAGCTGCTCGCGGCCTCCGGGGTGTCCTATCCGGAGCTCGTGGACCGTCTCTGCCGGCTGGGGATCGAGCGGCACGCGGCGGGCGCGGGGCACGCTGCGGGGGAGGGTCTCAGCGGAAGAGGGTGATTTCGGCGATTTCGGCGGAGCTCGCGGAGGGGGGGAGGGCGGTGATCCAGAGGAGGTAGTAGCGGTAGGAGGTCGGCGGGCTCGGGAGGGCGAGGGTGGTGTGGGCGGCGATGGGCCGGGGAGGGACGAGGAGCTTCCACCCGCGCTGGAGGAGGCTCTCGGGGTTCCCGTAGGGGAGAGACTGGTCGAAGGCGTCGGCGGCGTAGATC
>DASZFE010000229.1:0-5884 GCA_035940155.1 Solirubrobacteraceae bacterium
CGACCTCCCGTGACTCCCCGTCTCATGCGTTTGTCTTCTTCCTGGCCCTGTCTCGATCTAGGGCTCCCGATCGCCACGATGGGCTCCTCGAGGGTATACCTGGAGGCCATCGCGCCCCTCGCCCCGGACGCGGGGCACGGAGGCCCCGCGCGTCCCGGTCCGGGGGTCCCCCGAGGGTGCGCGGATGCGACCCGAAACACCCACGGTGGCCCTGCTGCTGAGCCCATGTGTTGAGTTCGAGGCCCGCCCGGCGATCGGGGATCGTTAAGAATTCGTTAGGGTACGGTTAAGTGAGCGTTGTCAACGGCAGTCCGGGCGGGCCCGTCTGCGTCCTGGGCTTCGGCCGCAGCGGGACCTCCCTGACGATGCGCCTCCTCAACCTCCTCGGGGTCGAGGTCGGACCCGAGGAGGACCTCCTCGCACCCGTCCTCGGGGACAACACCCGCGGCTACTTCGAGCCCGGCTGGATGGTCGAGCTCAACGAGGAGATCCTCGCCCGGCTCGGGACCGCCTGGTGGCGTCCCCTCCCGGCGGGGCCCGGCTGGGAGCACGAGGAGGCCCTCGAGCCACTCCGCGAGCGCGCCCGGACGCTCCTCGCGGAGAAGTTCCCCGGCGCCGCCCCCGGCGGGAACGGGCTCTGGGGGTGGAAGGACCCCCGGACCAACCTCACCCTCCCCTTCTGGAGGGAGCTCATCCCCGAGGCCCGCTACGTCATCTGCCTGCGCAACCCCGCCGACGTCGCCTCCTCCCTCCAGCGCCGCCCCGAGCCCTCCCTCTCGATCGGAGAGTGGGGGGAGGTCTGGCTCGAGCAGACCGCCCGCGCCCTCCTGGAGACCCAGGGCAACCCCCGGCTCCTCCTCTTCTACGAAGACCTCCTCGAGGACCCCCGCGGGGAGGTCCAGCGGATCGCCTCCTTCCTCGGAGTCCCGACTCCTGCGCTCGACGGGCCCGACTCCCCCCTCGCGGAGATCGCCCACGAGCTCCGCCACCATTCCACCTCCCCCCTCGAGCTCGCCGCCACCTCCGGCATCCCGCCCGCCGCCCGCGCCCTCTTCCTCGCCCTCCGCGCCGCCCGGGAGAGGCCCGGGGAGGATCTCGCCGAGGCCGTCGAGCGCCTCGCTCCCGAGCTCTGGTGGGAGTGGCGGACACTCACCGACCTCCAGGCCACCTTCGCCGAGTCCCGGCAGACCAACGCCCTCCTGGAGGAGGAGCGGCAGGACCTCATAGAGGCCACTGCCCGCGCGGAGGGCCAAGCCGCCGAGCTCCGCGCGCTCATCGAGGGCGAGCGCGCCGGGTTCCAGGAGGAGCGCGCCGGGTTCCACGCCGAGCTCGAGCGCGCGCGGGGCGAGCTCGAGTACGCTCGCACCGCCCTCGGGGCCTGCGAGGTCCGCCGCGAGGAGGCCCGCGCGGAGATCGACGCCCTCAAAGGCCAGCTCGAGCGGGGGCGGGCCGTCTTGGAGGGCGTCCAGTCCTCGGTCAGCTGGCGCCTCACCGCGCCGCTGCGAGCCCTCAAGGGGCTCGTGCGTAGTCGTTGATTAGCGGGTCGGAGAATAGTTCCGAACAATTCGGCGCTGCGGAAAATTAATACCCACCCACCCCGCTCGCTCGACGCCTCGACCGATCCGCTCGAAGACGGAAGCTGAGATCGCTCATGCGTCGATCCCGCGCGGCCTCTGTAAAGGGGGGGTCGAGGCGGGTCGATGCGAGGGGCGATGGCCACGCACGCACCCCACACCCCGGGAGGGACCATGAGGATTGCAGCCAAACGCTCCGTGCTCGCGGTGCTCACCGCGGCGTTCCTGTCAGCGGGGGTCCTCGCGTCCTCAACGCCCGCAGGGGCCGCGGAAGCGGGGGTCGTCGTCACCGAAGCGAACGCCACGCAGATCGCGGACGTCCGGGCGCTCGGGACCCACTGGGTGCGGCTCTTCGCTACCTGGCCCGACCTCGAGCCCCAGCGGGGGGTCTTTGCGGCAAACTGGATGGCCTCCTACGAACGCACCTTCGCGAGCCTCCCCGCCGGGACGCACGTGATCATCGACATGGTCGACACCCCCCAGTGGGAGACCGGCTCGACCGACCCGCACGCCCCCCCGGCCAACCCCGAAGACTTCGCCGCCTTCATCGGGACCGTCGCACGCGCCTGGGCGGGCAAGGTCGCGGCGTATGAGATCTGGAACGAGGAGGACGCCTCGCGGTGGTGGACCGGCGCCCCCGACCCCACCGGGTACACCGCGCTCCTGAAGGCCGCCTACCCGGCCGTCAAGGCAGCCGACCCCGGCGCCCAGGTGGTCCTGGGCGGGCTCACCGGGAACGACTACCCCTTCCTCGAAGGCGTCTACGCCGCAGGCGGCGAGGGGTCCTTCGACGCCGTCGGCGTCCACACCGACACCGCCTGCAACGTCGCCTCCCCCTACTCCTTCCTGCGCGGCCTCGACGGGCGGATGATCCCCGACTCCTTCCTCGCCTACCGCGAAGTCCACGCCGTGATGCTCGCCCACGGGGACCCCCGGCCGATCTGGATGACCGAGATGAGCTGGCGCACCACCAGCGCGACCTGCTCGGAAGGCGCCTGGGCTGGACGCAAGCCCCAGGGCGTCGGCGCCGAAGAACAGGCGACCTTCCTCTCCCAGGCCTACCACTGCCTCGCCGGAGACCCCTACGTGCAGGTCGCCCTCTGGTTCCCCCTCCAGGACGAAGGCGCCGTGACCTCCGGGCTGATCCGCGCAAACGGCGCCCACAAGCCCTCCTTCGCGGCCATGCGCGACTTCGCCCTCCACGGCGATCAGCTCAGCGAATCCTGCGGCGTCTTCACCGGCCCCCAGATCAGCGTCTCCTCGCCCGAAGACGGCGCCTCCTACTCGGGCCCCCTCACCATCCACGTCTCCGCCCAGAGCTCGCAGGGAGTCGGACGGATCACGCTGAAGATCGACGGGAAGCTCATCCGCAACTACACCGACCAGGCCTTCCCCGGCACCCTCTCCGGGCTCCTCCACTGGCAGGGGGCCAAACACATCGCCCTCGGCCGCCACACCCTCACCTTCATCGCGATCGACAAACTCCGCAACGTCAGCGAAACGAACGTCGCGATCGACCACGTCGCCAGCGGCGGCGTCGGCAGGCACATCCACGGGCACGGTCAGGGATCCCCCGGATCGGGCCAGGGATCCAACGGGCGGTCCCACGGATCAAACGGACACCTCCGGGCGGCCCACCGGCACGCCCGGCACGTCCGGCGCCATCCGCATAAGCACGCCCGGCGCGCCCGTCGGCACGCCCGGCACAAGTAGCGCGACTCAGCCCGCGGGCGCGCCGATCCCGCCCGTGGACCTCGCGTCCCCAGGCGCGCCCGGTCCACTCTCTCTCGCGGGCGCGCCGGGGGCGACGATCCAGCGGTTGTGGCCCTCCCCACGCCTTTCCGGGAGCCAGCGGCGCGGGTCGATGATGCGTGGGGTCTCGTAGCCGGCCTCGCGCAGGCTCCTGAGGCACTCCTCCTCGAGCGCCCGCGAGTGGGTCTCGATGATCACGTGCGGGCGGCGCGAGCGCAGGAGCTCCCGGGCGCCCGCCAGGACCCCCGCCTCCGCGCCCTCGACGTCAATCTTCAAGAGGTCCGGCTCGAAGACCTCACCCTCCGCGATCAGCACGTCGAGGGTCTCCGCGCGCGGCGAGGCGACGCGCTCGTGGGCGACGTACGCGGGGACGATCTCCACGCGCCCCGCGAGCTCCGGGTTCAGGGCGAGGTTGCGCTCCATCCGCGCGATCGCCCCGGGGTCGAACTCGAAGCTCACCACCCCCGCCCCCGTGAGCCGTGCGAGGAGGAGCGCGTAGTAGGCGCTGTCCCCGCCGACGTCAAAGCACCGCGTCCCCGGCCGCGCGAGCTCCCGGATCGACCCCGCGAGCTCGATCTCCGCGGTCCCCAGGTACGTGTGCAGCGGCGCCCGCGCCTGCACCTCGAAGCGCAGCCCCCGCGCGATTCCCCACGGGACCCGCCAGACCCGTCCCGGCCGCAGGACCGTCGCGCGTAGGGTCCGCCCCGCGATCGACATCGGGCGAGGGTAGCGGGTGGGTTCGAGGTGGGTCAGGCTGAAGTTGCGATGCGCGCGATGCGGGGGAGCACGACAGTCTCGGCCCGAGCCTGACTGGCCGGGTCGGGACGCAGCATCGTGGCGACGTTGATGAGGAAATCCGGGATCGCTCGTAGTTCGTTTAGCTGCGTGGCGAGGTAGACACGTAGATCCATGGGGGCGGCATGTGTCTCTTCCGGGAGCTCGGCCCGCCCGTCGATGAGGGCGATGATGTCCTCAAAGTCGTGACTCGCGATCACGTCGTTGCGACCGCGGCCCGCGAACGCCTCAAGCTTGGTCGCGAGCAGGTAGGGGGCAGTGGCGGCCCGGATGATCGCTCCTGACGGCAGCTCGCGCTTGATCGCGTGCTCGAGCGCCGCTGCTTGCCAGAGGTTGGCGAATCCCAAGATCGCCGGGTTCGCGGGCATAGCATCGAGCAGCAGCTCCGCGCGTGTATGACGCCAGCGGCAAAGCACCGTGCTCTGTGCGTCCTCGGAGAAGCCCCGTGAGCGCATCTTTTCGGAGAACCGCAGGTAGCCCAGGCGACTCGTGACCTCCACGACGACATCCACGTCCTTCGTTGGGCGGGGGTTCGGCGCGCTGGGGTCGGTGAGCCACAGCGCGATGCTCGCGCCCCCGAGGAAGACGACCTCCTTGCAAAGAGGTCCGAGGGCGTCGGCCGCTTGCTCCAGCATCGCGATGCTCACGCCGCCCTCGCCGCCGGTGAAGTCCGGATACGTTCGCGCAGAAGCTCGGCCGCGAGTCCGCGCGTACGCACGTCGCCGACGCGGAGCGCGTCGACGAGAGCGAGCAGTTCGTACATCTCGAGGTCCGCCCGCGCGAGCGAGACCACCGCGGGGTGCAGTGGCGCCACCTCCAGGCCGCGCTCTTCGCCGAGCGGGTCTGGCCAGACGGGCGGGAGCTCGTCCACGGCTGCCAGGTGTTCGGAGAGCGGAGGCACGGCCCACGCGGTCGCGAGCCCTCGCGTTTCACCTCCTCGGATGACCGGTGCAATGAAACGAAGCGCGTGCTCGAAGAGGTCTCTGCTCCCATCCAGGCTCACGCGGCGGCGGCCCATGTCGAATGCAGGGGTCGCCCCGAGCCGCTCGAGCGAGCGCTGCACGCTCGCCGAGGGCAGGTGCAAGCGCTCCGCCAGCGAGCGCACGGTCCAATCTCCCACGGGGTGGCGCAGGAGCTCGAGCAGGACGAGGATGTCCACACCTCTCAGCACCCCCTCATTGTACCATGTATCGATACACGGTACGGACATCTACTCCCGCCGCAACCGCCAGATCAGGTACGCGACGATCAGGACGTTCGCGACGATCGCCCCGAGCTTCAGGAGGGTCGTGCTACGGGTGAGCTCCCAGATCTCCGGGACGAAGAGGAGGGAGGTCGCGATCACCGTGAGCCACTCCGCCCAGCGCCGCCGCCGCCAGAGCCCGTAGGCCTCCGCGCCCTCGAGCGCGCCATAGGCGAGCGCGACCGTCCCGAAGAACGCATACCGGCTCGCCCCGATCCTGCTCACGTCTTCGACGATCCGGCGGATCGCGTTCCCGCTCGGGTCCAGCCCGAGCTCCCGGGCGCCCCGGGTGATGTCGCTCGCCCAGTTCTCGTGCGGGTGGCTCAGGAGCGCGACGCCGACGACCACGAGCACGATCGCCCGGAAGCCCCGCTCGGCCGCGATCCACGGGAGCAGCCGGTCGCTCGGCCCGTGCCTCTCGGGGAACGTGGCCTCGATCTGCTCTTGGGCCATCTCCCCCGCAGGCTAATCGAGTTCGCCTCGCGGCCTCGCGCCGAAGCGCGGCTCCGATCGCTTCCCC
>DASZFE010000230.1:0-3721 GCA_035940155.1 Solirubrobacteraceae bacterium
CGCCGGGCCCACCGCCGGGTTCACCGCGCTCGGCCGCGGCGGCGGCGCGGAGATCTGCTTCAGCGCGACCGTCACCGCAGTCTCTCCCTCGAACGGCACCCTCCCCGTGAGGAGCTCATACAGGACGATCCCCACCGCGTAGAGGTCCGATGCCTCGCTCACCGCCCAGCCCTGGGCCTGCTCGGGCGAGAGGTACTGCGCGGTTCCCATAATCGAGCCCGTCATCGTCATGTCCGAGGCCCCCGCGCGCGCGATCCCGAAGTCCGCCACCTTCGCCCGGCCCTCCTCGTCGAGGATCACGTTCTGGGGCTTGATGTCCCGGTGGATGATCCCCCGCCGATGCGCGAACCGCACCGCGCGGAGGATCTGGATCGCGATCTCGCTCGCCTGTGTCGGGTCCAGCGCCCCCTCCTCGCGCACGACGCTCTTCAGCGTCCGCCCCGGGAGGTACTCCATCACGATGTAGTACGTCCCGTCCCACTCCCCCCGGTCGAAGATCCCGACGACGTTCGGGTGGGAGAGCCCCGCCGCGCTCGAGGCCTCCCGCCGGAAGCGCTCCACGAACTCCTCGTCCTCCGCGAACCGCCGGTGGAGCAGCTTCACCGCGACCTGCCGGCTCAGGAGCCGATCCTGGGTGAGGTACACGTCCGCCATACCTCCCGAGCCGATCCGCGCGAGGACCTCGTAGCGTCCGTCGATCAGGGTTCCGCGCTCAACCACTCAGCGCCCCTCGACCCCGTCCCGCATCCTCTCAACCATTCAGCGCCGCTTCCATCACCCGGCGGGCGATCGGCGCCGCGAACGCCCCGCCCAGGCCCGGGACGCCCTTGAGCGTCACTGCGATCGCCACCCGCGGGTCGTTCGCGGGCGCGAAGGCGATGAACCAGACGTCGTTGATCTTCGCCCCGATCTGCGTCTCCGCCGTGCCCGTCTTGCCCGCGACCCGCACCCCCGGGATCTGCGCCGCGGTCCCCGTCCCTTCGCTCACGACCGCCTCCATCATCGAGCCCACCGCCGCCGCGGTCGAGGGGCGCATCACGACCGCCTGCACCCGGGGGGAGACCAGCGTGATCGTCCGCCCGTCCGCGTCGAGGACCCGTGCCGTCACGTGCGGGACCATCAGCCTCCCCCCGTTCGCCACCGCCGCCGCGACCTGCGCCATCTGCAGCGCCGTCACCCGCAGCTTGTCCTGCCCGATCCCCATCCGCCCCACGTCCACCCGCGGGCTCCGCGGCGAGAGCAGCCGTTCTCCCAGGTACTCCCCGCTCGGGGACATCTCGCTGGAGGGGTAGTCGAGGAGAGGCTTCCGGTCGAAGCCGAAGCGTTCCATGTAGCGCGCCATCGTCCGCTTCCCCAGACTCACCGCGACCTGCGCCCAGACCGTGTTCACCGACTTCGCCAGAGCCTGCGTCAACGTCAGCGGGCCGTAGCTCGCGTCGTTGTCGTTCTGGAGCGGGACCGCCGAGATCACAACCCCGTTGCGCCCGTTCACCGTCGAGGACGGCGTGTAGGCGCCCGAGTCGATCGCCGCCGCCGCCGTCACGACCTTGAAGGTCGAGCCCGGCGCGTAGCCGAACTGGGTCGCACGGTTCACCAGCGGCGAGCCTTCGCCGCTCCCGCTCAGCCGCTCGAGCGCCCCGGCCGAGCGCAGGCCGTTCGGGTCGTAGCTCGGCGTGGAGGCCATCGCCAGGACCGCCCCCGCGCGCGGTTCGAGGACCACGACCGCCCCGCGGTAGCCCGCGAGGGATTCCATCGCGGCCCGCTGCACGCGCGGCTGCAGCGTCGTCACGACGTCCTGCCCCCGCCGTTCGCGCCCCTGGAGCTCGTCGAGGATGCCCTGTAGTTCGCTGCGCCCTTCGCCGCTCAGGACCCCGTCGTGGTAGAGCTCCAGGCCCGTCTGCCCGAGTTTCGTGTAGGCGTACCCGATCGCGTGCGCGAACTCCGCCCCGCTCGGATAGCGCCGTTCGTAGAACCCCCCCGCCGTCCGCGCGCTCCGCGCGAGCACCGTCCCGTCCGCCGCCAGAATTCGCCCCCGTTCGATCCGCGAGCGCTCGATCAGACCGCGCGCGTTCAGGGCGTTCGAGCGCAGCGAGGAGGCTTCGAAGATCGTCCAACGCGAGGTGAACGCGACGAGCAGCGCGAACAGGACCACCACGACCCCATAGAGGCGGACGATCGGACGATTCATCCCCGTCCGCTCACCCTTCGCTCAGTTCGCCCAGCTCCAGGCTGCGCAGGAGCGAGCGAGCGTCTTCCTGCGAGCGCAGCGAGTGGTCCAGGAGTGTCCGCTCCCGCGCCGGCGCGAGCGTCGCCGCGCTCACCCCCGAGACGTATTCGCTGCTGTACAGAGCGATCCCGCCCGGGAGTTCGTACGGGAGACCCCGGTATACCGTCACCAGGCCCCGCGCGTTCGTCCCGAGGAAGTACACCGACTGCGACGCCGCGTACGCCCCCGCCAGGAGCACCCCCAGCACGACCCCCAAAGCCAGCAGGCCCCGTGCGCGCGCAAGGCCGCGCCGGCGCGGGGCCTCCGAGGCCGGGGCCACCCGTGGGCGGCGCACCCGTCCGGCTGCATCTCGCTTCACGGGAGCCTCGACCGCGGTTTGCGTCACCTCGATCGTAGCGCCGTTGGAGACCCCGACCTCCTCCAGACGCAGCAGAACCACCGTGATGTTGTCCCGTCCGCCCGCCGCGTTCGCCAGGGAGATCAGCGCCTCGCCCGCGTCGCGCAGGCGGGGGTTTGAGACCAGGACATCCACGACCCGCGCCTCGGGCACCATCGAGGTGAGCCCGTCGCTGCACAGCAGGTACACGTCCCCCGCGCGCGCCCGGTAGGAGTGCGTGTCGATCTCGACCGCCGCCTCCGGCCCGAGCGCGCGGGTGATGATCGAGCGCTGCGGGTGGCCCTCGGCCTCCTCCGGTGTCAGCCGGCCCTCGCGGATCAGCTCGTCCACGAGCGAGTGATCGTCGGTGAGGCGCTGCAGCTCGCCCTCGCGCAGGCAGTACGCGCGGCTGTCCCCGACGTGCGCGATCGAAACCTCCTCCTCGCCGACGTAGACCGCCGTCAGCGTCGTCCCCATCCCGGCGTGATCGGCGTCGCTCTGCGAGAGCTCGTGGATGCGCGCGTTCGCCGCGAGCGCCCGCGCCGCGAGGCCCTCCTCGGGACGCGCCCCCTGCGCGTCGAGCCCGCCCTGGAAGGACTCGACCGCGATCCGTGAGGCGACCTCACCGGAGCGCGCCCCCCCCATCCCGTCGGCGACTACGAACAGCGGCGCGCGCGCGAGCAGCGCGTCCTCGTTCGCGCGGCGTTGGCGGCCCGTGTCCGTTGCGGAGTACTGCTCGGCGACCCGCAGCATCTAGTGGTCCGTCCTGTGGGTCCGTTGGTGCTTGGGCGAGCGAAAACCGAGTCTGCCGCGGACGCAGGGAGGGGACAGTAGTAGCACTACGGCCGCGACCGAGGACAAAGGCAGGCGAAGGTTTGCAGCCGATCCAAGCGCCGAGGGATTTGCAGGACGGACCACTAATCCGCCTCGAACGCGAATTCCGAGTCCCCGATCCGCACCCGGTCCCCGGGGTGCAGCGGGCGCAGCGTCTCCAGGAGCTCCTCGTTCAGGTACGTCCCGTTCGTCGAGCCCAGATCCTCGATCACGAGTATCCCGCCCTGCTCGTAGATGCGCGCGTGCCGCGAGGACGCGAAGGGGTCCTCCAGGCGGATTTCCGC
>DASZFE010000231.1:0-4051 GCA_035940155.1 Solirubrobacteraceae bacterium
AATAGGAGTTAAAGTAGCATAGCGTTCAGTTTTTCCAGAATCTGATGGTCTATCATGGGCCGGCGCGCTCTCGCGGCGTCGGCCCATAAGCACCCAGCCACGATGCGATTTGCGTTCAAGCGGGTTTGGAGTGCTACCGGCGCCGCACCGGGGCGATCTCCGCGACGAGCTTGCGCTCGCTCCCGTCCCTCGCGAAGCGCACCACGATGATCCCCCCGGGCTCGAGGCCCGTGACGACGCCCTCCCCGAAGGAGGGGTGAGCGACGTCGTCGCCGAGCTTGAAGCGGGGGGCGGGCTCGGCGGCTGTGCCCCCGGCCTCGGGCCATGCGCCGTCCGTCCCGTCCGCGCCTATCCTGCTCCCCGCTCGGCGGCGCACACTGCGCCCGGCGCTCGCGGCCGCCGCGTCGTAGGCCGCGCGGCCCGTAGCGACTTCCGCTCTGGGGAGGCCGGCGCCGAGGCCCGCGCCGCCGCCCAGGCTCGTGCCGCCCCCGCCGAAGCCCCCGCCGGGGGCCGCCTCGAAGTTGGTCAGCTCCGCGGGGACCTCGTCGAGGAAGCGGCTCGGGAGGCCAGGGGTGAGGGAGCCGAAGACAACCCGTCGGCGGGCGTAGGTGAGGTAGAGGGTGCGCATCGCCCGGGTCACGCCGACGTAGAAGAGGCGGCGCTCTTCCTCCAGGCTCCCCTCGTCCAGCGCCCGCGAGTGCGGGAAGACCCCGTCCTCGCAACCCACGATGAACACCACCGGGTACTCAAGGCCCTTCGCGTTGTGCAGCGTCATCAGGGTCACGAGGCTCTCGTCCTCGCGCCGCGCGTCCGCGTCCGCCACCAGCGCCACCTGCGCCAGGAAGGTCTCCAGCGGGCTCCCCGAGGCCGTCTCAGACCCCTCCGCCCCGGGTCTCCCGAGGGCCTCGTCGAACTCGCGCCCCACCTCAACGAGCTGTTCCAGGTTCTCGATCCGGCCCTGAGCCTCGATCGTCCGCTCCGCCTCAAGCGCCTCCACGTAGCCGCTCCGGGAGAGCACCCCCGCGAGGAGATCCCCGATCGGCCCGTTCTCGCGGGCGAGCTCACGGAGCTCGGTCATCGTCCCCATGAACCGCCCCAGGGCCCTCTGTGCCGCCGCCCCCAGGCCCGGGACCTCCTCCGGGGCCGCCGCCACATCCCAAACGTCCATATCGATCGTCCTCGCATGCGCGAGGACCTTGCCGACAGAGGTCTGCCCGATCCCCCGGCGCGGGGAGTTCACGATCCGAGTGAAGCTCACCGAGTCCTGCGGGTTGCAGAGCAGCGAGAGATAGGCCATCGCGTCCTTGATCTCCGCCCGCTCGTAGAACTTCGTCCCCCCGATCACCTGGTAGGCGATCTCGTGGCGCACCAGCGCGTCCTCGATCACCCGCGACATCGCGTTCGTCCGGTACAGCACCGCGATCTCCGAGCGGCGAGTCGAGCCCTCGTCGAGCAGGCGCTCGATCTCCCCCACCACCAGCCGCGCCTCCCCGTGCTCGTCCTCGAGCTCCCGCACCTCGATCGGGTCCCCCTCCCCCAGCTCGCTCCACAGGCGCTTGGCGATCCCGCCGCGGTTGTTCCTGATCACCGCGTTCGCCGCGTCCAGGATCGTCTGCGTGGAGCGGTAGTTCTGCTCCAGCTTCACCACCCGCGCGTCCGGGAAGTCCTCCTGGAAGTCCAATATGTTGCGCACGTCCGCCCCGCGGAAGCCGTACACCGAGTTATGAGTGACCAAGCCGTTCGCGATGAAGTTGTGCACGCCCTGCACATCGAGGTCGTAAACCGGCGCGTCGAGCGTCACTCGCTCAACGCTCTCGATCAGGTCGAACTTGCCATCGTCCCCGACCACCACCATACCTGGGCGCAGCGCAGACGCCGGCATAAACGGCAAGGTATTCGTCATACCACCCACGTTACGAGCGAGACGCGCGTTCAGATGAAGATGAACGTCCAACTGGTCACGCACCTGCTCTGCGGTTGCCACCAGCGAGCCCATGTCCTTTGCGGCCGTCTCATAGCGCCATCCCGCGGAGCCGCGACGTGCCGGCCGGATACTGAGGCCAAGACCTTCGAGCGTCTCCCTACCATGTGTGTCATAGCCAAACATCGCGATACGGTGCATCGGAGAGGCGCCGCGCCGATCTCCACACAGGGTGAGGACCATCCGCCGACGGACTCGTGACGAGCCACGCCTTCCGGAAGTATGACCGTATGGCGTGACGTGCGGGAAGCGCAGGCTGAGCCCCTCGTCGGCGAGCAGTCTCTGCCCCCCCGCGACAGTGTCCAGCTCGGCAAACACGCGATCGATCAAGGCCTGGCTGCCAACGAGCGAGCCGTCAGCCTTGCGCGAAGGTCGTGCGTAAAACGGCAACGTGGGGAGCCCGTAGCGTGCAGACAGTATGTGCTCCGCGACCCGCGCCTCGGCATCGCTCGCATGCACAGAGACGATCCAAGCCGCATCAGCACCCTCACTGTTTACTCGCAAACGCACACCTATCACCGGCTTGCTCTGACCTGCGGTGTACGTACGGGAAGTTCCTACCCGGAACCCGACTCCACGCTTCCACATCAGGTATGTCATGTGCATCTGCGGGGTCCTACCGACGACGAACCCGGCAAAGTGGATGTGGTCGGGAGTGCTGATTACCCGTCGTCCTGCCCTCGTCGTGATTTCGATGCCGGCAGAGACGCTCGTCTCGTGGCGTCGTAAGACCACAGCCGGACGGAAGTCGCCGCTGCCATAAGCCGCGAGCACCTGCTCACCCGGCTGCACGTCCTCGATAGGTCGTTGCGCGCCGTCCGCCATCGCGATGAGCGTGCCCCGCGCAAGACACTGGGAGTCATCGCCAACCACCGCGAGGTTTCGGTGCCCCGGGATGCTCACCCGCTCCCCACGCCCGGGAGCCTCGCGCCCCCCACCGACCAGGAGTTGCAGCAGACGGTACTGCGCGTGGTTGGTGTCCTGGTACTCGTCCACCAGCACATGCGAGAACGCCCGCGCGTAGCGCTCCCGCACCTCCTCGAAGAGCTCCAGCACGTTCACCATTCGCAGCAGGAGGTCGTCGAAGTCCATCGCGTTCGAGCGCACCATCTCCGCCTCGTAGAGCCTGTACACGTCCGCCGCCGCCTGCTCGAAGTAGGACCCCACCATCTCCCCGTACTCCGCCGCGTCCCGCAGACGGTTCTTCGCGCTGGATATCTGCCCGTGGATCGCCGCCGGCGAGAAGCGCTTGGGGTCGAGGCCCAGCTCCTCGATGCACTGCTTCACCATCCGCCGCGAGTCCCCCTGGTCGTAGATCGTGAACTGCCGCGTGTACCCCAGGCGCTCCGCCTCCCCCCGCAGCATCCGCGCGCACGCCGCGTGGAAGGTCATCAGCCACATCCCCCGCGTCCGGCGCCCCAGCAGCCCCTCCACCCGGCCCCGCATCTCCTGCGCCGCCTTGTTCGTGAAGGTGATCGACAGGATCTCCCCCGCCTGCGCCCGGCCCGTGAAGATCAGGAACGCGACCCGGTGCGTCAGCACCCGCGTCTTCCCGCTCCCCGCCCCCGCGAGGATCAGCAGCGGCCCCTCCCCATGCGTCACCGCCTCCCGCTGGGGCTCGTTCAGGCCCTCCAGGAGCCCCTCCACCTGCCGTGCGTGCGCCGTCGTCGCCATCCGCTCCCACAATAGTCGGGGGGTCGGTTATCCCAGCGACCGACCTCTCGCCAGCGATATCATGTGGTATAGGTGGTGTTATATATAGTTTTTAGTCTGGTAGGATGGAGTCGTGATAGACAGCCACGCTCGACATAGAGGAGGCAGCTGATGCTCACCAAGGGACGCACGCTCGAGGTCGAGCGCGAGGCGACGACGTTGGGCATCGCCGCGGTCGCCGGGCTGCTTCAGACGAACCTCGGCCAGGCGTTGAGCGCCCATCTCGCGGGTCTCACGGACACGCGCCAGGTCGGACGGATCGGCCGCGGAGAGCACCGTCCCCAGCCGTTGACCGCGAGGCGCCTGCGTGAGGGATATAAGGCGGCGAGCATGATCGCCGAGCTCTATGACTGGGAG
>DASZFE010000232.1:0-3079 GCA_035940155.1 Solirubrobacteraceae bacterium
CCTACGGGGCGACGACGATCTCGCTGGTGCTCGACGCGTTCAAGGACCTAGGCTTCAAGTACGCGACGCAGGCGGGCATCACGATCTCCAAGAACGACGTCGTGATCCCCCCGCGCAAGGGCGAGATCATCAAGAAGTACGAGGACATCGTGGCCGAGATCTCCAACCAGTACGACATGGGCCTGATCACCCAGGAAGAGCGCCACGAGGCGGTCGTGGAGAAGTGGAACGCGGCCACCGACGAGGTCGCGGAGGCGATGATCGAGAACCTCGACACGCTGAACCCGATCTTCATGATGGCCAACTCGGGCGCGCGCGGCTCCTTCAAGCAGATCCGCCAGCTCGCGGGGATGCGCGGCCTGATGGCGAACCCGAAGGGCGAAATCATCGAGCGTCCGATCAAGTCGAACTTCATGGAGGGGCTCTCGGTGCTCGAGTACTTCATCTCGACCCACGGCGCCCGCAAGGGGCTCGCGGACACCGCGCTGAGGACGGCCGACTCCGGCTACCTGACGCGCCGCCTGGTCGACGTCGCTCAGGACGTGATCATCCGCGAGGCCGACTGCGGGGCGCAGGAGCACATCGAGATGGCCGTCTGGGTCGCGGGCGGGGGGACGAACGAAAACCTCGTCGGGCGGGTCGCGGCGCAGGCGATCAAGACCAAGCGCGGACGCCTCCTCGTCGAAGGGGGCGTCGAAATCGGCCGCGCGGAGCTCGCGGAGATCGTCAAGGCGTTCGCGGATGATCACGAGAAGGGCGCGGAGGTCACCGTGCCGGTGCGCTCGGTGCTCAAGTGCCAGGCGCCCAGCGGCGTGTGCCAGGCGTGCTATGGCCGCGCGATGGCCACGGGCCAGCTCGCACAGATCGGAGACGCCGTCGGGATCATCGCGGCGCAGTCGATCGGGGAGCCCGGGACGCAGCTGACGATGCGGACCTTCCACACGGGCGGGGTCGCCGGCGCGGACATCACCCACGGGCTCCCGCGTGTGGTCGAGCTCTTCGAGGCGCGCAAGCCGAAGGGCCTGGCGAAGATCGCCGAGCAGGACGGGACGGTGACGATCGAGGAGACCGAGAAGGCGCTCACGGTCGTGATCACGGACGAGACCGGCGAGGAGCACCGCCACGCCTTCCCGCGCCGCACGCGGCTCTTCGTGAGCCAGGGCGAGCGGATCAAGGCGGGCAGGCAGCTCAACGAGGGCTCCCTCTATCCCCACGAGCTCCTCGCGGTGCGCGGGCGCACTGAGACCGAGCAGTACCTCGTCAAGGAGGTCCAGGAGGTCTACAAGTCCCAGGGCGTGGACATCAACGACAAGCACATCGAGCTGATCGTGCGTCAGATGCTCAAGAAGGTCCGCGTGGACCAGAAGGGCGACACGGACTACCTGCCCGGGCAGTTCGTCGACCGCTTCGAGTTCGCCCGCGTGAACGGCGACGTCGGCGAGCAGGACGGCGAGCAGGCGCGCTTCGAGGACATCATCCTCGGGATCACGAAGGCCTCGCTGAACACGGACTCCTTCCTCTCGGCGGCCTCCTTCCAGGAGACCACGAAGGTGCTCACGGACGCGGCCCTGGAGGGTAAGATCGACCGCCTGAACGGCCTCAAGGAGAACGTGATCATCGGCAAGCTCATCCCCGCCGCGACCGGTCTGAAGCGCTACCGGCGGATCGAGATCGAGCCCTCCGAACCGCTCCCCCGGGCGATCGACGAGGTGGGCCTGCTCGACCAGGACGAGATCGCCGCGGAGCTCGGGATCACCGCGGGCGAGGGCTACGGCGGCTACGGGCAGGAGTTCGACGCGGACCTCGCCTCCCTGGAGCGGATCGGCGCGGGCGACGCGGACCCGGGCTTCGTCGAGGAGCTCGCCGAGCTCGCGGTCCCGGAGGATCCGGCGCTTCAGGAGTAGGCGCGCCCGCCGCGAGCGGCCTACCGAAACCGGGCCCAGCGCCGCAGGATCTCGACGTCCTGCTCGGTGAGCCCCGTCGCGGGAGCGGTCTGGAGGAGGAGCGTCGGAGCCTCTCGCCGGGCGGCCCACTCGTGGCAGGCCTCGTTGAAGGAGTCGTCGATCCAGGCCAGCGCCCGCGGTCCCGCGTAGTCGGCGATCGCGTCGAGCTTCCAGTGGGCGTTCGCGGTCCTGATCCCGACGGGGCGCTCGAAGCTCACGAAGGGGAGCTCGCCCGGCAGGCCGAGCAGGTGGGGGAGGTAGTCGTTGGCCCTCTCCTCCCAGCCACTCGCCCAGACGAGCTCGAAGGCGTCCCAGAGCGCGAGCAGGTGCGCACCGGCGCGGGCCGAAAGGAAGTGTGGGATGCCGTCGATCGAGTGGAAGGCCCCCTCGGGGCGCTCGTGCGCGGGAAAGCCGAAGAGCGATAGGACGCCGTCGATGTCGACCATCAGCAGCGGTCTCTTTGGGCCGGTAGTCTCCGCCGGGCGATCCGGTGCGTGCTCTTTAGCTTCCACAGAGGTTTCGGCGGCTAATCTGCCTGGATCGATCCCGAGCAGTAAAGCATCCGGCGGGCACTGCCGATGGAGCCTGCGCCGGAGGACCCAGGGCCTCCGCGGGCCAGACACGGACCACGAACCGGATACTCGACCGCAACCACCCACCACGTGACCCTCGATCTAGGCATCCTGCTCTCACTCGCCTGTGCGTTCATCGCGAACCTGGGCTTCTTCTTCAAGTACCGCGGCGCGAACTCGGTCGCCAAGGTGCGGGTGCGCCACCCGCTGAGCTCCGCGCGGGCGCTCTTCTCCTCGGGCTGGTTCACGTTCGGGATGCTGATCGCGTCCGGGTCGTGGGCCCTGCACGTGGCGGCGCTCGCGCTCGCGCCGATGTCCGTCGTCCAGGTCTCCCTCGCGGGCGGGATGGTCTTCATCGCGGTGATGGCCGAGCGGATGTTCGGCTTCAGGGTCGGCCGACGCCAGTGGGCGGGGCTGTTGCTGACGGCGATGGGCCTCGTGACGCTGGCGATCACGCTCCCCGCGATCCACGGGGCGCACTCGCACTTCTCCCAGGCCGCGATGATCTCCTTCGAGGCGGGCCTCTTTGGACTCGGGGGTCTGCTGATCATGAGCCCCCGGATG
>DASZFE010000233.1:0-4709 GCA_035940155.1 Solirubrobacteraceae bacterium
TCGCACGGGCACGAATAGCCGAGCCCGACCCCCCGAGACCCCGGACGGAGCCTCGATCCACGGCGCGAATCAGGCGAGACGCTCTTCGAGGGCGTGCAGCTGCGCCCCGAGCTCCGCCGGGAGGCGCTCGAACTTCGCATAGTGCTCGTGCAGCTGGGGCAGCTGGGCCTTCCACTCCGAGCGCTCGACCCGTAAGAGCTCCGCGATGCCCTCCGTGGCGATCTCCAGACCCGAGGTGTCCAGGCCCTCTTTGCCGACCGGCGGGACGTAGCCGATCGGGGTCTCCTGCGCCTTCCCATGCCCGGCGCAGCGCGCGAAGACCCAGGCCAGGACGCGCGAGTTCTCGCCGTAGCCCGGCCACAGGAAGCGCCCCTCCTCGTCCTTGCGGAACCAGTTCACGTGGAAGATCTTCGGGAGCTTCGCCCCGGGGGTGCGGCCGATCTGGAGCCAGTGGGCGAAGTAGTCGGCCATGTTGTACCCGCAGAAGGGCAGCATCGCGAAGGGGTCGAAGCGGAGCTCCCCGACCGTCCCGGCTGCCGCGGCGGTCTTCTCCGAGCCCATGATCGAGCCCAGGAAGACCCCGTGCTCCCAGTCGAAGGCCTCGCTCACGAGCGGCACGACGCTCGCGCGCCGGCCCCCGAAGAGGATCGCGTCGATCGGGACTCCCGCGGGGTCCTCCCACTCGGGCGCGATCGCCGGGTCCTGCGCCGCGGGAGTCGTAAAGCGCGCGTTGGGGTGCGCCGCGGTCGTCTCCGAGTCCGGCGTCCAGTCATTCCCGCGCCAGTCGATCAAGTGCGCGGGCGGATCGTGTGTCATCCCCTCCCACCACACGTCCCCCTCGTCCGTCAGCGCGCAGTTCGTGAAGATCGAGTTCCGCACGATCGTCGCAATCGCGTTCGAGTTCGTGTGTTTGCCCGTCCCAGGCGCCACCCCGAAGAAGCCCGCCTCGGGGTTGATCGCGTACAGGCGCCCGTCCTCGCCGAACTTCATCCAGGCGATGTCGTCCCCGATCGTCTGCACCGTCCAGCCCGGGAGCGTCGGGATCAGCATCGCCAGGTTCGTCTTCCCGCACGCCGAGGGGAAGGCCCCCGCGATGTACTTCACCTCGCCCTCGGGGGACGTGAGCTTCAGGATCAGCATGTGCTCGGCCATCCAGCCCTCCTCGCGCGCCATCACCGAGGCGATCCGCAGCGCGAGGCACTTCTTGCCCAGGAGCGCGTTCCCGCCGTAGCCCGAGCCGAAGGACCAGATCTCGCGCGCCTCGGGGAAGTGCACGATGTACTTGTTCTCCGCGTTGCACGGCCACGGGACGTCCTCGACCGGGTGGGAGGGATCGTCATCGAGGGGCACCCCCACCGAGTGCAGGCACAGAACGAAGTCTCCGTCCTCCCCGAGCGCCTCCAGGGCGCCCTCGCCCATGCGGGTCATGATCCGCATGTTCACGACCACGTACGCCGAGTCCGTCAGCTGCACGCCGATCTGGCTCTTGTCCGAGCCCAGCGGGCCCATCGAGAACGGAATTACGTAGAGCGTCCGCCCGTGCATCGAACCCGCGAAGAGCTCACGTAGGGTCTCCCGCATCTCGGCGGGGTCGCGCCAGTTGTTCGTCGGCCCCGCGTCCCCCTCGCGCTCCGAGCAGATGAACGTCCGATCCTCCACCCGCGCGACGTCCCCGGGGTCCGAGAGCGCCAGGTAGGAGTTCGAGCGCTTGGCGTCGGAGAGCCGTTTGAAGGTCCCCGCCTCCACGAGTCCCTGGCAGAGGCGCTCGTACTCCTCCGCCGACCCGTCGCACCAGTGGATCTCCTGCGGCTCCGTCAGGGTCGCGACTTCTTCGATCCAGGCCAACAGGCGCTCGTGCTTGGTCGGGGCTACGGGGGTGACGATGGTCTCCATGACGTTAGATCTCTCCAATCTCGCGATGGGGTTGGCGCCGAAAGCGAGATCGACGCCGAGACGCGGGATGGACTTCCATGCCACCCCGCGCGCGATGCGCGGCGCACCGCACTGTTGCGTTCAAGAAAGCGTACCGACTCCGGGATTCCGGCGCGGGACGAGCACCAGGCGCTTGAACTCCGCCACGAGGACCCCATCCTGGTTGAGCACCCGCGTGTGCACCCGCACCGTCCCTCGATCGGGCTTGGACTGGGACTCCTTCTTCTCCAGCACCTCCGACTCGCAGAAGAGCGTATCCCCGTGGAAGACCGGCGCCGGGTGCTTGAGCTCTTCGGTCGCCAGGTTCGCGATCGCCTTCCCGCTCACGTCGCTCACCGACATCCCGAGCGCCAGCGAGTACACCAGCGGCCCCACCACCACGTTGCGCCCCTGCTGGGAGCGGCCCGCGTAGACGTCGTTGATGTGCAGTGGGTGGTGGTTCATCGTGATCAGGCAGAAGAGGTGGTCGTCGGCCTCCGTGACCGTCTTCGCGGGCCAGTGCTTGTAGACCGCGCCCACCTCGAACTCCTCCAGGTAGCGCCCATAGGGGTGCGCGCCGCTCGCCTCGCGGGCGGCCTGATCGGTCTCGACGGTCGTGGTCTCGGCGGTCGTGGTCTCGCTCATGGGTCTCGAAGGCTCTCCTCTTGGGGTCTCGGCGGGGAAGGGTCATGGGGAATCATCGCGCACGGCGCCATCGCACGCAGGGCGCCATCGATAGGATCGCCTCATGCGCAACCCCCGAGCCTTCTTCAAGCCCCTCGCCATCGGCGCGCCCGAGCCGGCGCGAGAGATCCCCTTCAAGCCCTCCCGGATGATCCACTTCCTGGACTTCTCAAACGAGAAGATGGTCGCGAAGGTCCCCGACATCGCCCCCACCGTCGACATTCTCCTTGGCAACCTCGAGGACGCCGTCCCCGTCGACCGCAAGCTCGCCGCCCGCGAGGGTCTGATCAAGGTCGGCCGCGAGATCGACCTCGGCGACACCGCCCTGTGGACGCGCGTCAACGAGCTGGCCTCGCCGTGGATGCTCGACGACCTCACCGAGCTGGTGAGCGCGATCGGCGACCGCCTGGAGGTCGTCATGATCCCCAAGGTCGAGGGCGCCGAGGACATCCACTACGTGGACCGCCTGCTTGCTCAGCTGGAGGCCAAGGCCAGCCTGGAACGCCCGATCCTACTGCACGCCATCCTCGAGACCTCCCTCGGCGTGGCCAACCTGGAGGAGATCGCCGCCGCGAGCCCGCGCATCCAGGGGATGAGCTTCGGCCCCGCCGACCTTGCGGCCTCGCGGCGGATGAAGACCACGCGCGTCGGGGGCGGCCACCCCGGCTACCGCACGATCGCCGACCCCGACCCCGATGACCCCGAGGCGCCCCGCCCGAGCTACCAGCAGGACCCCTGGCACTACTCGATCGCCCGCATGGTCGACGCCTGCACCGCCGTCGGCGCCCTGCCCTTCTACGGCCCCTACGGCGACATTCGCGACGAGGAGGGCTGCGAGACGCAGTTCCGCGCCTCCTTCCTGCTCGGCTGCGTCGGCGCCTGGTCGCTGCACCCCGCCCAGATCGCCATCGCCAAGCGCGTCTACTCCCCCGACCCCGACGAGGTCGCGTTCGCGAAAAAGGTCATCGAGGCCATCCCCGACGGGCGCGGCGTGCACATGATCGACGGGAAGATGCAGGACGACGCCACCTGGAAGCAGTGCCAGGTCATGGTCAAACTCGCCCAGATGCTCGCCCGCAAGGACCCCGAGCTCGCCGAGGCGTACGGGTTCGAAGCCGGCGGGGATATCGCAGAGGCGGCGTAGTGGCCTCGCGCACGCCAACAGCGCAGTCTGTATAGGCTTCCGCGCCGAAATGAGATTCTTCGAGTACGAGGCCCGCGAGGTCGTCAAGCGCGCGGGGATACCCGTGACCGACTACGGCTTCACGACCGACGCCGCCGAGGCGGGGGAGATCGCCCGACGGATCGGCGGGCCGACGGTCATCAAGTCCCAGGTGCTCAGCGGCGGGCGCATGAAGGCCGGCGGGGTCAAGTTCGCCGACACCCCCGAGGAGGCCGAAGCGCACGCCCGTGACATCCTCGCCCTGGAGATCAACGGGCACATGCCCCGCGGGGTCCTCGTCGACCCGAAGGCCGAGGTCGAGCAGGAGTACTACGCAGGCGTCGTCTGGGATGGAACCCGCAAGCAGCCCGTGATGATCTTCTCGCCGGTCGGCGGCATCGACATCGAGCAGGTCGCCGAGGAGCAGCCCGACAAGGTCGGGCGACGGCACTTCTCGAACATCCTCCCCCTCGGCGACTTCCAGGCCAAGGAGGTCATCGCCTCCACGGGCGTCACCGGATCGGCCCTGAACAAGCTCACCCCGATCATGGCGCGCCTGGCGAAGCTCTTCGTCGAGCACGACATGACCCTCGCGGAGATCAACCCCCTCGGCCGCCTCGCCGACGGCTCCTTCGTCGCCCTCGACGCCCACATGGAGATCGAGAACGAGGCCCGCGGACGCCACAAGAAGCTGTTGGCGGACCTCGGCGTCGGCGACGAGGAGACCCGCCAGGCCCGCGAGGCCACCCCCTTCGAGCTCGCCGGCGAGGAGGTCGACGCTCAGGACCACCGCGGGGTCGCCGGGAACGTCACCGAGTTCGACGGCAATCTCGGCCTCGTGATCGGCGCCGGCGGCGGCTCGCTCACGCTGTTTGACGCGGTCCGCGCCCACGGCGGCAGGCCCGCCAACTACTGCGAGATCGGCGGCAACCCGTCCGTCGCCAAGACGTGC
>DASZFE010000234.1:0-9140 GCA_035940155.1 Solirubrobacteraceae bacterium
ACCTCCACCCCCAGCGTCGTCTCCATCATCCGCCCCCGCAGCGCCGGCAGCGCCGCCGAGGTCGCCGCGTTGCACGCCACCACCAGCAGCTTCGCCCCGCGGCGCAGGAGCTCCTCCGCCATCTCCCCCGAAAACGCCCTCAGCTCCGCCGCGGAGCGTTCCCCGTAGGGGAACCGCGCCGTGTCCCCCAGGTAGACGAAGTCCTCCTGCGGCAGCCCCACCAGGAGCTCGTGCAGCACCGTCAATCCACCCACCCCCGAGTCGAACACCCCGATCGGCCGTTCCCGCGGGTCCGATCTCGCCTGGGAGGAGCTCGCCACGGAGGCCATCATTCCAGAGCGCTACCGTCAGCGCACGTGCGCGTCCTCGTCCTCTCCAACATGCGCCCCGATTTCCGCCGCCCCGAGCGCGGGCGCTTCGTCCGCGACCAGGTCAACGCCCTGCGCCGCCTCCCCGACCTTGACGTCGAGCTCCACGAGTTCCCCCCCGGCGGCCCCGCCCTCCTCGCCGCCGCCCGCGCCCTGCGGCGATCCCGGCCCCGGGAGCCCTTCGACGTCGTCCACGCCCACTTCGGCCTCACCGCCTACCCCGCCCTCGCCGTCCCCGCCCGCCTGCGCGGCCTCACCCTCCACGGCACCGACCTCCGCCACCCCCGCACCCGCCTCGCCACCCGCGCCATCCTCGACCTCCTCGACCTCCTCGCCGTCCCCTCCGCCGAGCTCCTTCGCGAGCTCCCCGGAGGCGCCGCCCGCCGCCGCGCCCTCCTCCTCCCCTGCGGCGTCGACCTCGAGCGCTTCCGCCCCCTCGACCGCGCCCACGCCCGCGCCGAGCTCGGACTTCACCCCGAACGGCCCTGCCTCCTCTTCCCCGCCGACCCCGCGCGCCCCGGCAAGCGCCACGACCGCGCCCTCGCCCTCGCCCGCCTCGACACAGGAGCCGGCTCGAGCCCGGACGAGGTGACCCTCCTCACCCTCGGCGGCGTGGAGCCCGAGCGCGTACCCCTCCTCGTCAACGCCGCCAACGCCGTCCTCGTCCCCTCCGAGCACGAGGGCTTCGGACTCGCCGTCCTCGAGGCCCTCGCCTGCGACGTCCCCGTCCTCGCCACCCCCGTCGGGGTCCACCCCGAGGCCCTCCACGACCTCCCCGGGACCCTCTGCGCGCCCTTCGACCTCGATCTCTGGCGCGCCGCGCTCCAGCCACACCTCCGCGACCACGACCCCAGGATCCAGGGTCGCGCCCGCGCCGAGCCCTACTCCGCCCAGCGCACGGCCGAGCGCCTCGCCGGCGCGTGGAGCGCGCTGCTCCATCCCGGCCGAGTAGCATGATTCGGCGAGTGGATCAGAGCACCCCCGCCCACGGCGCCCCCACCACGAGCCCCGTCCCGGCCGGACCGCCCCCGGCCCTCAGCCTCCCCGCGGGCGCCCCCGAGCCCGCACCCACACCCGGCTTCCGCGAGCGCGGCCGGATGCGCCGCCGCCTGCGCTTCCTCCGGCGCGCCCGCGAGCTCGCCTACCGCGACCTCGGCGGCCTCGTCTTCGAGATGCACCGCCTCGGCCGGCGACGCGAGGACCTCCTCCAGGGCAAGCTCCTCACCCTCGGCCACATCGACACCGAGCTCCGCGAGCTCGAGACCGCCCTCGCCGAGTCCCGGAGCATCACCCTCCTGCGCGAAGCCGGCGTCACCGCCTGCCCGCGCTGCGCCGCCATCCACGGCAGCGAGGACCGCTTCTGCCCCGCCTGCGGCTTCTCCATGGGCCGCCGAGCCGAGCTTCCCGTCGCCTCCGCCCCCGCCGCGCCCGTCCCCGCCGCGCCGCCCCCGGCCGCGCCCGCCTCGCCGGCGGCCCCCTCGAGCGAGTGGACGCCCGCGCCCGCCGCGTCGCAGGCCCCGATCGGCTCGCCACCCCCGGAGAATCCCCCACCCGCGAGCCCCGCGCCGGCCGATCCCGGCCAGACCACCCAGATCCTCGAGCCCCCCACGCAGATCATCCGCCCCGGCCGCACCGGCTCGCCGCCGGGCGCAGACCCACCCGATCCCCCCGCGAGCCGACCGTGAGCGTCGCGCCCCTCGAGGTGAGTCCGCCGCCCGTCGAGGCCTGCCCGCTCTGCTCGACCCCCCTCGGACCCACCCAGGAGTGGTGCCTCAGCTGCGGCGCCGCCGCCCGCACCCGCCTCGCCCCCACGCCCCGCTGGCGCCCCCCGCTGATCGCCCTCGGCGCCGTCATCCTCCTCGCCCTGGGAATCATCACCGCCTCCCTCATCAAGCTCTCCGAAGGGACCAAGACCTCCCCGGTCACCACCGTCGTCGGCGTCGCGCCCGTGCCCGGCGCAGCCCACGCGACCACGACGCCCGCGCCCGCAGCCACAACGCCCGCGCCCGCGACCACGACGCCGGCACCCGCGCCGAGCACCGGCGCTCCACCGAGCAGCCCCGCCACGCCGACGCCCACGAGCCCCGCCACCGGCACGAGCACGGCGCGCCCCGGGCAGACGACCGTCCCCACACAGACCCGAGCGCGGGTTCAGGAAGCCCTGAACAAGCTCCTCCACCGGCCCGGGGGGTCACAGCGCCCGCCCGGCACGAGCACCGGCGGACGGTGAGCACCGAGCCACGCGGCGCGACCCTCGAGGTCGACATCGCGATCCTCGGGGCCGGCGCCGCCGGGCTCTACGCAGCCCTCTGCGCCGTCCGGGAGGGCGCCCGGGTCGTGCTCGTCTCCGCCACAGCCCTCGCGCAGACCGCGAGCTACTGGGCCCAGGGCGGGCTCGCCGCGGCCCTCGCGGGCGGCGACAGCCCCGAGCTCCACCTCGCCGACACCGAGCGCGCCGGACGCGGAGCCGTCAGGCGCTCCGCCGCCGAGGTCCTCGTCCGCGAGGCCCCCGAGTGCGTGCGCGACCTCCAGGCCCTCGGCGTCCGCTTCGACGCCGACCGCTACGGCCGCCTCGCCCTCGGACTCGAGGGCGGGCACTCCGCCAGGCGCGTCGTCCACGCCGGGGGGAGCGCGACCGGGCGTCGGCTCGTCCGCGAGCTCTCCGCGCGCGTCGTCGGAGAGCCGCGGATCACCGTCCTCGAGAACACCCGCGCGCGGGCGCTCCAGGTCACCGACGAACGGTGCCGCGCGGTCGCCTGCGAGGACGGTCGCGTCGTCCTCGCGCGGGCCCTCCTCCTCGGCACCGGCGGCGCCGCCGCGATGTGGGCCCGGACCACCAACCCACCCGGCTCCCAGGGCGTCGGGCTCCTGCTCGCCCACGCCGCCGGCGCCGCCCTCGCCGATCTCGAGCTCGTCCAGTTCCACCCCACCGCCGTCATCGGCCTGCCCGGGCGCGAAGGCTTCCTCGGCACCGAGGCCATCCGCGGCGAGGGCGCCACCCTCCACGACGCCTCCGGGGAGCGCTTCGTCGATGAGCTCGCCCCCCGCGACGAGGTCTCCCGCGCGATCCACGCCCGGCTCGCCGCCACGGGCGCGCAATCCGTGGGCCTCGACATGCGCGCCATCGACCCCACGCTCTTCCCCAACGTCGTCGGCGCCCTGCGCGAGGCCGGCCTGGACCCCGTGCGCGAGCTCATCCCGGTCGCCCCCGCCGCGCACTACACCATGGGCGGGATCGCCACCGATCTTCACGGGCGCTCCACCCTCGCGGGGCTCTACGCCCTCGGCGAGAGCTCCTGCACCGGACTCCACGGCGCCAACCGCCTCGCCTCCAACTCCTTAAGCGAGTGCTTCGTCTTCGCCCGCCGCGCCGTCCGGAGCGCGCTGGAGGAGCCCCCCGCCTCCCCCCCGCGCAGCGATGCCGATCTCGCGGCTCTCGCCGCTCGGCCCGCGCCGCCGCTCGCCGACGCCCCCACGCGCGCCGCGCTCATGCGAGACGCCGGCATCGAGCGCTCCGCGGAGGGCCTGCAGCGCCTGACCCGCAGCGATCACCCCCTCGTCAGGCTCATCGCGCGCTCCGCCCTCGCGCGCCAGGAGAGCCGCGGCGCACACCTCCGCGTCGACCACCCCGAGACCGACCCCGCGCTCGACCGCCTTCACGCCGTCTTCGCGGGGGTGGAGCAGGCTGGGGTCGACCGGGTGGGCGAGGCCCGCGCGGAGAGTGACGGGCTCCGCTGGGAGCGCTGGGATTAGCACACGCTAAAGCGCGGGTAAAAATATGCCCGCGGGCCCCCGCGCGCGCTCCTTTGTGCGCCGGGTTGTGTTCTTGCTCAGCGGAAGGAACTCGAGGACGCCGGTGTCCTCGAGAGTGATGGCGTCGAGAAAGGTCGCGCCGGTCGAGAGTGAGAAGGAAAGCGAGGGGTCGCCGTGTATCAGTTCAGTCGGGCCATCTATCGGGAGCTCGCCCCCTACATCATCCCCTTCGGGTCGGGAGCAGGAGCCGGTTCGCAGGCGGGGAGCGCGAAGGCCCGAGCCGACAGCAGCCACCTGCAGGTCCTGCGGGCCTGCGAGGCCGCGATCGAGCGCCTCACCACAGATCGCTTCCACTTCGCCCGACCCGCCCGGACGCTCTTCGGGAACATCCGCAACCACTTCCCGATGAGCGCCCAGCAGCACGTCTACGAGGTCATCGCCTGCTACATCGACCTCGCCCGGCGCTACCTCGCCGAGCACCCCGTCGACGCGCACGCCTCCATGAACGGCGAACCCCCACGCTGCCGCGCGACCACCCGCAAGGGCGAGGCCTGCCAGCGCACGCCCCTCCCGCACAACGGCTACTGCCCCTCCCACCAGCACCTCGCCGAAACCGAGGACCGCGAGCAGATCGCCGCCTGAACGGCGCGCGCCACCGCGGCGTAGCCTCCAGGGCGTGCTCCTCGGGGTCGACGTCGGCGGGACCTTCACGGACGCAGTCCTCTTGACCGGGGACGGCGCCCTGTACGGCGCGAAGACCCCCACCACCCCCGCGGAGCAGTCCGAGGGAGTCCTCGCCGCCGTCCGCGAGGTCCTCGCGGACGCGGGCGCCCGGGCCGAGGAGGTCGAGCGCTTCGCCCACGGGATGACCGTCGCCACCAACGCCCTCCTCGAGGGCCGGGGCGCCCGCACCGCGCTCATCGCCACCGAGGGCTTCGCAGACCTCATCGAGCTCGCCCGCCAGGACCGTCCCCACCTCTACCGCCTCTGCGAGGCCCGACCCGCGCCGCTCACGCCCCCCTCCCGCCGCCACGGCGCCCCCGAGCGGACCGGTCCCCACGGCGTCCTGCGCGCCCTCGACCCCGGAGAGGCCCGCGCGCTCCTGCGCAGGGTCGCCGCCGAGGACCCCGAGGCCGTCGCCGTCGCCCTCCTGCACTCCTACGCCCACCCCGAGCACGAGCGCCTCCTCGGGGACCTCCTCGCGCAGGAGCTCCCCGACGTCCACGTGAGCCTCTCCCACGAGCTCGTCGGGACCTTCCGCGAGTACGAGCGCGCCGCCACCACCGAGATCGACGCCGCCCTCTCGCCCCTCCTGGGGACCTACTTGGCCAGCCTCGCCGGAAAGGCCCGCGCCTCCGGACTCCCCGAGCCCCGGATCATGCAGTCCTCCGGCGGGCTCATCGACTCCGCCCACGCCGCCCGCCACGCCGCCCTCACCGTCCTCTCCGGACCCGCCGGAGGGGTCGGCGGCGCGCTCATCCTCGCCCGCGCCGCCGCCGAGCCCGACATCCTCTGCTTCGACATGGGCGGCACCTCCTGCGACGTCTGCCTCATCCACCGCGGGGAGGTCGCCGAGACCGCCGGACGGACCGTCGCGGGACGTCCGATCGCACTGCCCGCCCTCGACATCAACACCGTCGGCGCCGGCGGCGGGTCGATCGCCTGGCGCGACCCCGGGGGCGCCCTGCGCGTCGGGCCGCGTTCCGCCGGCGCCCTCCCCGGACCCGCCTGCTATGGCCGCGGCGGGACCGAGCCGACGGTCACCGACGCCAACCTCCTCCTCGGCCGCCTCCCCCACGCCGCCCCCCTCCCCGGCGGCCTGCACCTCGACCCCGACGCCGCCCGCCACGCCGTCTCCGGGCTCGCGCGCTCGCTCGACCTCCCGCTCCCGCGCTGCGCCGAAGGGATCCTCCGCGTCGCCGAGGCCGAGATGCTCCGGGCGCTGCGCGTCGTCAGCGTCGAGCGCGGCCTCGACCCCCGCGACCACATCCTCATGCCCTTCGGCGGCGCCGGCCCCCTCCACGCCGCCGCCCTCGCCCGCGAGCTCGGCATCGCCCGCATCCTCTGCCCCCGCGCCTCCGGCGTCCTCTGCGCCCTCGGCCTCGCCGCCGCCGCCCCCCGCAGGGACGCCGCGCGCACCGTCATGCTCACCGGGGACTCCCTCACCGCCGACGCCCTCGCCCGCGAGCGCCACGCCCTCCTCCAGCGCGTCCGGCACGAGCTCGGGGGAGAGGTCGAGCGCATCCGCGTCACCCACGAGCTCCGCTACCCCGGACAGTCCTTCGAGCTCCCCATTCCCGAGCCCGGGGCGAGCGGGGCGAGTGGTGAGGAGGCCGGCCACCACGAGCCCGGAGGGGCATACGACGCGGGTGGGGCAGATGGGGAACCGTCGATCGATCCCCACGACCTCCGGGACGCCTTCGCCCGGGCACACGAGGAGCGCTACGGGTACCGCGAGCCCGGCGCGGAGGTCGAGCTCGTCACGATCCGGGCCTCCGCCTGGGGGCCCGCCCCCGCGCCCCGCCTCGCCGCAACCACCACCCGGATGCCCGAGCGCAAGGCCCACCGGATCACCCTCGACGGACACGAACTCGAAGGAGAGATCCTCCGGGGCGAGCTCCCCCCCGGGACCCCCCTGCGCGGCCCCGCCATCTGCGCCCTCCCCGAGTCCACCCTGTTTGTCCCCCCCGACTGGGAGGGCGAGGTGGACGCACAGGGGACCACCCGGCTCAGAGACACCCGGGCGCCGGGGGACGCGCCGTCACCGGGAGACGAGCCGGTGCCGGGGGACGAGCGGGCATGATCGACCCCATCGAGCTCCAGGTCATCACCGGCGCGCTGCGCTCCGCCTGCGAGGAGATGGGCGCCCTGCTCATCCGCTCCGCCCACTCCCCCAACATCAAGGAGCGCCGCGACGCCTCCACCGGGCTCTTCGACGCCCGCGGCCAGATGATCATGCAGGCCGCCCACATCCCCGTCCACCTCGGCGCCATGCCCGACGCCGTAGCCGCCGTCCTCGGAGAGGACCACCGCCCTGGCCGCCCCTGGATCCTCAACGACCCCTTCGCCGGCGGGACCCACCTGCCCGACATCACCGTGATCACCCCCATCCTCGCCGACGGGGACCCCGGGCCCCTCCTCGGCTTCGCCGCCTCCCGCGCCCACCACGCCGACGTCGGCGGACGCCTCCCCGGATCCATGCCCGCCGACAGCCGCACCCTCGAAGAGGAGGGCCTCGTCATCTCCCCCCGGCCCCTCGACGGGCGGGCGATCGAGGAGATCGTCGCCCAGATGCGCCAGCCCCACGAGCGCCGCGCCGACCTCCGCGCCCAGCTCGCCGCCAACCGCGCCGGCGCCCTGCGCCTGCGGGAGCTCGCCCGGCGCCTCGGCCCCGAGCGCCTCCGCGAGGCCGGTGACGCCGTCCTCGACTACGCCGAGCGGCGCACCCGCGCCTGCCTCGCCGCCCTCCCCGACGGCCCCCGCGAGGCCGTCGACGTGCTCGAGGCCATCGAGGGCGACCTCGAGCTCCGCCTCCGCGCCACCCTCCAAGGCGAGCGCCTCCTGCTCGACTTCACCGGCACCGCCCCCCAGCACGGAGGCAACCTCAACTGCCCCCTCCCCGTCACCCGCTCCGCCTGCTACTTCGCCCTGCGCGTCCTCACCGACCCCGACATCCCCCCCTGCGCGGGGGCATATCGGCCCGTTGAGATCATCGCCCCCGCGGGGTGCATCCTCAACGCCCTCCAGGGCGCCGCGGGTGCGCCCGCCGTCGCCGCCGGGAACGTCGAGACCTCCTCCCGCGTCGCCGACCTCGTCCTCGCCGCCTTCGGGCGCGCCCTCGGGCAGGGCACCATGAACAACCTCACCCTCGGCAACGAGCGCTTCTCCTACTACGAGACCCTCGGGGGCGGCCAGGGCGCCTGCGCCGACGCCGACGGACCCAGCGGCGTCCACGTCGCCATGAGCAACACCCTCAACACCCCCGTCGAGGCCCTCGAGCGCGAGCTCCCCCTGCGCGTCCTCCGCTACGGCCTCCGTCGCGGCTCCGGCGGGCACGGCGCCCACCGGGGCGGCGATGGCGTCGTCCGCGAAATCCAGGCCCTCGAAGACATGACCTTCTCGCTCATCGGCGAGCGCCGCCGTCACCCCCCGCCCGGCGCCCACGGAGGGGGCCCCGGCGCCCCCGGGCGCGACCTACTCGACGGGCGCGAGCTCCCCGGGAAGGTCACCGGCGCCTTGCGCCCCGGGCAGCGGCTTTGCGTCGAAACGCCCGGTGGGGGAGGATTTGGGGATGCCTGAGCGGATCGGCTTCCTTGGATTGGGAATCATGGGCTCCCGGATGGCCGCGAACGTGCGGCGCGCCGGCTTCGAGCTGACCGTCTGGACCCACACCCCCGGGAAGGCCGAGGCCTGGGCAGGCGAGCACGGGGCGCGCGCGGTAGCCACGCCCGCCGAGGTCGCCCGGGAGAGCGACATCGTCGTCAGCATGGTCGTCGACGGGGCCCAGGTCTCATCGGTGCTCCTCGGCGAGCACGGCGTCGTGCAGGGCGCCGCCCCCGGGCTCCTCTGCGTGGACATGTCCACCATCGCCCCCACCCAGACCCGCGAGATCGGCGCCGCCCTCGCCGAGCGCGGGCTCGCCATGATCGACGCCCCCGTCACCGGCTCCTCGCCCCGCGCACAGGACGGGACGCTCACGATCATGGTCGGTGGGGAGGCCCGGGACTTCGCCCGCGCGCAGGCGCTCCTGCAGACCATGGGCAGCCTCGTCGTCCACGTCGGCGAGCTCGGCCAGGGGGAGATGCTCAAGCTCATCAACAACGCCCTCGGGGCCGCGAACGCCGCCGCGCTCGCCGAGGCCCTCCTGCTCGCGCGCGCCACCCACGTCGACCTCGACGCCCTCGCCCGGATCGTCGCGGCCGGCTCCGGGGCCTCCGCGCAGCTCGATCTGAAGGCCGAGCCGATGCGCCGGCACGACTACACGCCCCTCTTCAAGACCGAGCACATGCTCAAGGACGT
>DASZFE010000235.1:0-7502 GCA_035940155.1 Solirubrobacteraceae bacterium
ACATCAGCGAGGTGCTCGCGATGTCGGTGACCGAGGCCGAGAAGTTCTTCGGCGCCGGCGAGGCGAGCACGCCGGCCGCGCACGCCATCCTCGACCGGATTGCCGACGTCGGGCTCGGCTACCTCAGCCTCGGCCAGCCGCTCACCACGCTCTCGGGCGGCGAGCGGCAGCGGCTCAAGCTGGCCACCCACATGGCCGAGAAGGGCGACGTCTACGTCCTCGACGAGCCGACCACCGGCCTCCACCTCGCCGATGTCGAGCAGCTGCTCGGCCTGCTCGACCGGCTCGTCGACTCGGGCAAGTCGGTCATCGTCATCGAGCACCACCAGGCGGTCATGGCGCACGCCGACTGGATCATCGACCTCGGCCCAGGCGCCGGCCACGACGGCGGCCGGGTCGTCTTCGAGGGCACACCCGCCGACCTCGTCGCCGCTCGCTCCACCCTCACCGGCGAGCACCTCGCGGCCTACGTCGGCGCCTGACCTATCGCGACGGCGAAGGGCTCGAAGCGGGCGGCGAGGCGCTCGGGGATGAGGGCGCGTACGTGGACGCCCTCGGGGGTGTCCTCGCGGTCGAGGGGGCCGGCGAGGTCGTGGAGCTCGGCGAGGCGGTCCCCGCGGGTGTAGGGCAGGAGGAGGTGGACGGCGCGGAGGGTGTGGCAGAGCTCGCGCTGGATGCGGGCGCACAGGTCGTCGACGCCCTCGCCCGTGGAGGCGCTGACGAGGACGGCCTCGGGGTGGCGCAGGCGGAGCTCCTCGCGGCGCGCGGGGTCGAGGAGGTCGATCTTGTTGAGGACGAGCAGACGGGGGCTCTCCCCGGCGCCGATCTCCTGAAGGGCGGCGTGGACGGCTGTGAGCATCGACTCCATGTCGCGCGCGGGGGCGGCGGCGTCGAGGACGTGCAGGAGGAGGTCCGCGCGGACGGTCTCCTCGAGGGTCGCGGCGAAGGCGTCGACGAGCTGGTGGGGGAGCTTGCGGATGAAGCCGACGGTGTCCGTGAGGAGGTGGGGGCGGCCGTCGAGGCGCAGGGTGCGGGTGGCGGGGTCGAGGGTGTGGAAGAGGCGATCGCGGACGGCCACGTCGGCGCCGGTGAGGGCGTTCATCAGGGTGGACTTCCCCGCGTTGGTGTAGCCGGCGAGGGCGACTGTCGGCAGGGCGGCGCGCTCGCGCTCGGCGCGCATCACCGCGCGGGTGGAGCGGACGTGCTCGAGGCGGCGACGGAGGGCGGCGATCCGGTCGCGGGCGAGGCGGCGGTCGGTCTCGATCTGGGTCTCCCCGGGGCCCCGCGTGCCGATCCCCCCGCCGAGGCGCTCCAGGTGGCTCCAGAGGCCGCGCATCCGGGCGAGGTTGTACTGGAGCTGGGCGAGCTCGACCTGGAGCTTCCCCTCCGCGGTGGCGGCGTGGGCGGCGAAGATGTCGAGGATGATCGCGGTGCGGTCGATCACGGGGAGGCCAAGGGCCTCTTCGAGGTTGCGCTCCTGGCGGGGGGTGAGCTCGTCGTCGCAGGCGAGGAGGTTCGCGTCGAGGTCGTGCGCGGCGGCCTTGGCCTCTACGACCTTCCCGGGCCCGAGGTAGGTGTTCGGGTGGGGGCGCTCGCGGTGCTGGAGGAGTTTCCCCACGACGGCCACCCCGGCGGTGCGGAGGAGCTCGGCGAGCTCCTCCAGGTCGTCGTCCTCGACGTGGGCGGCTATGCAGAGGGCGCGCTGGCGCGCGCGCGGCTCACTCTGCGTGGTGACGGCGCTGCGTCCGTGGCGGTTCTTCTCCATCCACCCCTGAGTCTAGGGGGGGCGCCCCGGGAGGTCCGTGGCGCTCCGGGACGGTCGGGGCGCCACGGGGGCGGTTTCACTCAGGGCGCAAGCGCGGAAAGCCTCTGCACCGCCTCGGCGAGGCGGTCGTCGGGGGTGGTGAGGGAGATCCGAAACCAGCCCTCCCCGCTGGGCCCGTAGGCGCTCCCGGGGGAGATGACGACGGCGGCGCGCTCGAGGACGTGCTCGCACCAGGCGACGGAGCTCTGAAAGCCCTCGGGGACGGGGGCCCAGACGTAGATGGTGCCCTTGGGGGGGGTGACGTGGACGCCGGCGGCGTGGAGGGCCTCGCAGACGAGGTCGCGGCGGCGGCGGTAGAGCTCGTTCATGGAGGCGACCTCCCCGTCGGCGTCGGGCGAGAGGGCGGCGACGCCGGCGAGCTGGACGGCCTCGAAGAGGCCGGAGTCGATGTTGGTCTTCAGGCGCCAGTAGGTCTCGATGGCCTGCGCGTTTCCGACTACGGCGGCGCAGCGCCAGCCGGTCATGTTGTAGCCCTTGGAGAGGGAGAAGACCTCGATGCCGACCTCCTTGGCCCCGGGGGTGGCGAGGAAGGAGGGGGCGCGGTAGTGGTCGTAGGTGGTCTCCGAGTAGGCGTTGTCGTGGACGATGAGGATTTCGTAGGCGCGGGCGTAGTTGATGACGTGCTCGAAGAACCCCTCGGGAACGACGGCGCCGGTGGGGTTGTTGGGGTAGTTGAGGTACATCAGCTTCGCCCGGCGGGCGGCGTCCTCGGGGATTGTGTAGAGGTCGGGGACGAAGCCGAGCTCGGGGAGAAGTGGCATCACGACGGGGTCGGCGCCCGCGATGAGGGGCCCGGCGGTGTAGACGGGGTAGCCGGGGTCGGAGGCGAGGGCGACGTCCCCGGGGTCGAGGAAGGCGAGGTTGAGGTTGAAGATGGCCTCCTTGGCGCCGATCGCGGGGATGATCTCGCTCTCGGGGTCGAGGTCCACGTCGAAGCGGCGCTCGTAGAAGTCGCTGAGGGCGCCCCGGAAGTCCGCGCGGCCACGGTTGGAGGGGTACTGGTGGGTCTGGGGCTCGGTGACGGCCTCCTGCATCGCCTCGACGATCAGCGGGGGCGTGGGGCGGTCGGGGTCGCCGATCCCGAGGCTGATGACATCCACCCCGGCCGCCTTCTTCTCGGCGATCTTGCGCTCGAGCTCGGCGAAGAGGTAGGGCGGGATGCGGCTGAGGCGCTCACTCGGTCTCATGAAGTTCCTCCAGGAAGGTCGCGCTGAGCTCCCCCGAGAAGACGGGGACGGCCCAGCCGGTCAGGTGCACGTGCAGGCTCTCCCCCACCTCCACGTTCAATTCTCCCCCGTCGAGGGCGACGGTGACGGTATGGGGCGGGTCGGGGTTCCCGGTGGCCGTCCCCGCGTCCCCCGCCCCGCTCCTTTCGCCCCCCACCCCACTCCCGCCCGCGGTGCGGCCCCGCAGGACGTGCGCGATGGCGGCCCCCGTGGCGCCGGTCCCGGATGAGAGGGTCTCCCCCACCCCGCGCTCGAAGATCCGCGCGCGGATGCGACTCCTCTCTCCCGGCGTGCCCGACTCGTCCGGTTCGCCCGGCTCTAGCTCGGTGTACCAGGAGACGTTGGTGCGGTTGGGGAAGAGCTCGTGGCCTTCGATCGCGGGACCGATCGCGGGGAGGTCGAGGGCCCGGAGCTCCTCGAGAGTCTCGACGTGGATCGCGCACTGGGGGTTGCCGATCGAGACGTGCTGGAAGCGCCAGACGCGGCCATCAGCCGTCAGCTCGCCGCGCCCGTCGACGGACCCCTTGCCGCGCTCGTCCGCGGACCCGCTCGGATGGTCCTTGGAGGTCAACGACGCGTGGCCCATGTCCACCCGGCAGGTGTTCTTGCCGGTGATCTGCGGGCGGATCTCCCCGGCGGCGGTCCTGATCGTGAAGATGTCCTGGTCGGTCCAGCCGCGCCGGCGCAGATAGAGGATCGCCTCGCGGGCGCCGTTGCCCGAGAGCTCGGCCTCGGAGCCGTCGGGGTTGAAGATCCGCAGGTCCGCGACGTAGTCGGTGGAGCCGCTGGGGGTGAGCAGGAGGATCCCGTCGGCGAAGACCCCGAAGTGCCCCTCACAGATCCGCCGGATACGCGCGGGGGTCAGCTCGAAGGGGAGGTCGTCCCGCTCGACGATCAGGTAGTCGTTGCCCAGCGCCTGCCACTTCTCGAATCTCATTCGGCGCGGGAGTCTAGGTGGTGCTCCTGCGGACATCCAGTCCGCGATCTGCGCGTCGTCTTCCGGACTCCGATTTTGTCTCGCCTCCGGCGAGCGTATCGAGTTCAGCGGCGATCTCCGTCGCGGCCTCCTCAGGGGAGCGCTCGGTGAGGTCGATCAGGTGGACGCCCGCGAGCTTGCGCATCCAGGTGAGCTGGCGGCGGGCGTAGTTGCGGGTGCGGCGCTTCATGCTCTCGGGATCCCCCGCGAGGAGCTCCTCGAAGCCGAGGGCCTTGCGCGCGGTCGGGCTCGCGCCGGCGGCGTGCGCGCGCTGGACCTCCCCAAGCGCGCCCGCCGCGAGCATCTCCTCCACGCGGGCGTCGATCCGCGCGTAGAGGGCCTCGCGCTCCATCACGAGGCCCACCAGGAGCGTCGGCCGGCGGACCTCCTCGGTCCACAGCTGCGAGGGCCCCTCCGGCGGCTCGAGCTCCCCCAGCTCCAGGAGCTCGAGCGCCCGCACGATCCGATGGCGGTCGTTGGGGTCGATCCCCTCCGCGGCCCAGGGGGCGCGCTCGGCGAGCCGTGCGTGCAGCGCGGGGGCGCCGTCGCGTTCGAGCTCCGCGAGCAGGCGCTCGCGCAGGCCCTCCGGCGGCGGGGGGCGCAGGTCGAGCTCGGTGAGGGCCGCGCGGAGGTAGAGCCCGGTCCCCCCGACGAGGATCACGCGCCGTCCCCGTGCGAGAAGACCATCGATCTCGGCGTGGGCGAGCTGCGCGTACTGCCCGACGCTGAAGCTCGCGTCGATCGGCAGGAAGGAGATCAGCCGGTGCTCGAGCGCCGCGCGCTCCTTCGGTGAGGCGACACCCGTGAGGATCTCGAGGCCCGCATAGACCTGCAGCGCGTCCGCGGAGACCGCCACGGGGTCCTCGCCCGCGGCCCGCAGCCGCGCGGCGAGCGCGGCGGCCACGGCGGTCTTGCCCACGCCCGTGGGACCGAAGAGCGCGATCGTCCGCGGGGGCGTGGCGGGGGGCATTGGCGTAGGCTTGCAGCAATGCAGATCTCGGGGCAGTCGGTGCTCTTGACGGGCGCGACGGGCGGCATCGGCCAGGCGATCGCCCGCTCGATGGGGGCGCGCGGGGCGAAACTGATCCTCACCGGACGGCGCACCGACGTGCTCGAGCCGCTCGCGCGGGAGCTCGACGCGCGCACGCTCGCGGTCGACCTGAGCGTCCGCTCCGAGCTCGACGGATTGATCGAGCAGGCCGGCGAGGTGGACATCCTGATCGCCAACGCCGCCCTGCCCGCCGCGGGGCGTCTGGAGACCTTCACGATGGAGGAGATCGACCGGGCGCTGGAGGTCAACCTGCGCGCGCCAATCGCGCTTGCGCACGCGCTCGCGCCGGAGATGATCGCCCGGGGTCGCGGGCACCTGCTCTTCATGTCCTCCCTCTCGGGCAAGGCCGCGACGCCGGGCTCGGCGCTCTACAACGCCTCCAAGTACGGCCTGCGCGGCTTCGCCTCGGCCCTGCGCGCCGACCTGCGCACGAGCGGCGTCGGCGTCTCGGCGATCTTCCCGGGCTTCATCCGCGACGCGGGCATGTTCGCGGACTCCGGGGTGAAGCTCCCCGCGGGCGTCGGCACGCGCTCGCCGCAGGACGTCGCCGCGGCGGTGCTCCAGGCGATCGAGCGCAACCGCGGCGAGATCGACGTGGCCCCGCTCTCCCTGCGCGCGAGCACGGTCTTCGCGGGCGTCGCCCCGGAGCTCGCCGCGAGCGTCGCCCGCAAGCTCGGCTCCGAAGACATCGCCCGCGCGATGGAGGCAGGCCAGCGCTACAAGCGCTGAGCGCCGGCCCGCGCGAGCAGCTGCTCCTCGCCGGATAGGGTCTGGCTGGTGGCGGCCTCGATCTCGACCTGGGTGAGCTCCCCGGGGGCGGCGAGGCCGGAGAAGTTCACCACCTTGTTGTGCCGGGTGCGCCCGCGGAGCTTCTCGGGGTCTTTGCGCGAGACACCTTCGACGAGGACCTCGACGGTGCGCCCGACGAAGCGCTGTGCGCGCTCGTGCGCGTGGCGCTGGACGGCCTCGATCAGGCGCTCCATGCGCTGCACCTTCACGGGGTGCGCGACCGTGCTCTCCGTCATCGTTGCCGCCTCGGTCCCGCGGCGCGCGGAGAAGATGAAGGTGAAGGCGCTGTCGTAGCGGACCTCCTCGACGACCTGGATGGTCTGCGCGAAGTCCTCCTCGCTCTCCCCCGGGAAGCCGACGATGATGTCCGTGCTGAGCGCCACGTCGGGGACGTGCTCGCGGATCATCGCCACGCGGTCCAGGTAGCGCTCGCGGTCGTAGGTGCGGCGCATCGCCTACAGGATGCGGCTCGAGCCCGCCTGCAGCGGCAGGTGGATGTGCTCGCAGAGGCTCGGGAGCTCCGCGTGCGCGCGGATGACGTCCTCGCGCATGTCCTTCGGGTGCGGGCTCGTGTAGCGGACGCGCTCGATCCCCTCCACCCCGTCGACCGCCCGCAGGAGCTCGGAGAAGCTCACCGGACGCATCCCGGCCTCGCCCTGGCGCGGGACGCGCAGGTCGCGACCGTAGGAGTTCACGTTCTGCCCGAGCAGCGTCAGCTCCCGCACGCCTTCCCCGGCCATCGTGCGCGCCTCGGAGAGGAGCTCGTCGAATGGCCGGCTCACCTCGCGCCCGCGCGTGGAGGGCACGATGCAGTAGCTGCACGCGCAGTTGCACCCCACGCTGATCTGCAGCCACCCCTGGAAGGGGCGGGCGCGCCGCGCGGGGAGGTCCCCGGTGAAGCCCTCGAACTCGAAGTACCCCTGCGCGCTGAGGGAGTCGCTACAGAGGAACTCCGCGAGCTTGTGGACCTGTCCGGGCCCGAAGGCGACGTCGACGAAGGGGAAGCGCTCGAAGACCTCCTCCTTGACCGACTGTGCCCAGCAGCCCCCGACCCCCACGACCCGCTCGGGCCGTTCGCGCTTCAGGCGCTTGGCCTCGCCGAGATGCGCGATGAAGCGACTATCCGCGGACTCGCGGATCGAGCACGTGTTGAACAGGATCAGGTCCGCCTCCGTGCGCTCGGGCGCCTCAGCGTAGCCGAGCGCCTCGAGCATCCCCTTCATCCGCTCGGAGTCGTGCTCGTTCATCTGGCACCCGAAGGTCGTCAGGTGGTAGCGCTTGGAGGCCACGGACATCGCAAGGCAAGGGTAACGGCATCCAGCCTGCCTGCGACCCGGGCACCCCTGCCGCGCCGCGCCGCCTCCCCGCGGCCCGCCTACGCCTCTTCGAAGCGCCTCACGGCCTCGTAGGCGACCTCCTGGCCGTAGCCGCGACGCAGGAGCATGCCGAGCGCGCGCCGGCGGGTACGGTTGTCGGTGGGCGGCGTCCTCATGCGCCGGTCCAACAGCGACAGCGCGGCCGCGAGCTCCTGCTCGCCCTCCCGCGGGCCCGCCGCCCGCTCGGCGAGCTCGGGCTCGATGCCCAGCTCGACCAGGCGCCGGACGATGCGCCCCGCTCCCCACCCGTCCAGGTTAC
>DASZFE010000236.1:0-1958 GCA_035940155.1 Solirubrobacteraceae bacterium
GATCCAGACGGCCCCGAGGGCGAGGAGGTAGATGCCGACGAGCACGGCGAGGGTGCTAAGGGTGCGGTGGGGCGAGATGACGAGGAGGGCGCCGAGGACGCACGTCAGGAGGCCGATCAGGAGCAGGAGCCACCAGGCCCAGCGCGGCGGCGGCGCCTCCTCGGGGACCGGACCCAAGTCGATGAGGACTTCGCTTGCCATGCCTTCTCAGGCGAGCGTCTGCTGGGCCTCGGCGGCCCCGAGGAGGCCGACCTCGACGAGGTCCCGCGGGTGCACCCAGGTGTCGAGGATCGGGAAGCCCCCGGCCGCGATGATGGACTCCCGCAGGGGGATTGCCCAGCGGTGCTCCAGCAGCGCGATCCCGACGGCCGTGTCGGGGGGGATCTCCTCGAGGACGTCCACGAGCTCGTCCTCGCCGAGACCGCCCTCCTGCGCCCAGAGCGCCGCGGCGCCCTCTGGGTCCCCGCCGAGGGCCTCGCCAAGTCCGATCAGGGCCTTCACGCGGGCGCCGAGCTCCTGGGCCTCCTCCGCGGAGAGGTCGCTGATCTGGCGCGTCTGCACCTCGCCGGAGGCGTCCTTGTGGACGAGGAGGATGTCGATCACGCGTACGAGGTCGTCTTCGCGGAGGCTCTGCAGCTGCGCGAGGATCGAGCCGTTGAACTCGGGCGCCTCGAAGCCGACGATGAGCATCTGGATGGGTCCGATCATCTCTCCTCCCCCTCAGCCGCCGAGGATCTTCTGCTTCTCACGCTCGAGCTCCACCTCGGTCAGGACCCCCGCCTCGCGGAGCTTGGCGAGCTCCTTCAGCTGGGCGATCTTCGCGTCCGTGTCGCCCGCGCCCGCGGGGGCCGCCTGTGCGGGAGCGGGCGCCTGCGCGCTTTCGAGGCTCGCGAGCCGCTGCTCCTGGCCGGCCTCCTGTGCCGCACGCTCGGCTCCCCTGCGGCCCGCGGCGTACCCGACGCCCCCGACCATCGCGCCTCGCAATATCGGTCTCCTTCTTCTCATCATGATGTCAATCCTCCGGTTCGCCCGGGTGAGCGCTCCTCACCCGATCGGGGTGATCCGCGCCGGCTCTCCGGCCTCGTCAGTACCCCGCGGGCTCCCCCCAGCGGACGGTCAGGTGGTAGAGGATCACGAAATCGATCGCGATCAGCAGCATCGACCAGAGCGGGAAGGCCGTGAAGTTCCCGAACTGCGCGACCGCGTCGAGCGAGACGATGACCACGCCGAAGACGCGCGCCCAGGTGCGTTCGGCGAGCAGGCCGAGGCCGGTGATCACGACGAGGGACCCAAGAATCAGGTGTACCCAGCCCCAGGCGGTCACGTCGAAGATGACCACCCCGTGGCCGCCAACGAGGACGACTTCGTTGTTGATGATCGCCGCGAGACCCCAGAGGGCGTCGAGGGTCCCGCCGATCATCATGATGATCGCGGCGAAGACGACCCAGCCGCTCAGGGCTTCGCTGGATTCCCGCGCCGGCCTGTAGCGTTCGCCGCCGGCGGCGGCTGATTCAGGGGTGGTGCTGGACATGGGAGATGCCTCCTCGGGACGACGGTTTGCACGGCACAGTGCAGCCGAGCATCCCCCGCGGGCGGGTGAGGCTTCATCACCCTCGCGGGGTGACTGAGGCGATGATGGCGCGCAGCATCTTCTCGATGTGGTCACGCGCCCCGCGGCCGCAAGGACATGCTCGAATTGCCGCGGTCCCTATCTATGTGATCTCGCGCAGGATCCGCCGGCGCTCGGGCTCGCTGAGGATCCCCGCGAAGGGTGAACTCTGGCGCAGATCCTCGGCCTCCTGGCCTTCATCCACGAGCGCTCGACGGATCTCCGGGATGGGTTCGCAGAGCAGTCGCTCCCACCGCTCGGCGTAGCACTCGTCGATCCGCCCCTGCTCGCGCCATCGGAACAGCACGTGCCGGGCCTCCGCGACCCTCGACCTGCTCAGTCTTCGCGC
>DASZFE010000237.1:0-1638 GCA_035940155.1 Solirubrobacteraceae bacterium
CACGGCGGCCGGGGTGCCTTCCGGCCCCTCCCCTGCGGCCCCCTTCGCGGCGGCGATCTCGATGCCGGGGGCGCCGGCGTGGCGGGCGGCTGAAGCCTGGGCGCTGGCGGGGCGGATCGCAGAGCTGATCGAGACAGGCCGGGCGCGGGCGGGGGAGGTGGTGGTGCTGCTGCGGGCGCTGGGGGACGCGCGACTGTACGAGCGGGCGCTGCGGGCGCGGGGGCTGCCGATGCGGGCGAGCGTGGGGGGGTTCTGGTCGCAGCAAGAGGTCGTGGACCTCCTCGCGTACCTGCGGGCGGTGGCGAACCCGCTGGACGAGATTGCGCTGTACTGCACGCTCGCGGGACCTCTCGCGGGGCTGTCGAGCGACGCGCTGGTGTGGATCGCGCGGGCGAGCCGAGAGGACGAGCGGGGGGTGTGGGAGACGATCGGTATCGCGGCGGGGGAGGGGCCTGCGGCGGAGAGCCTGCGCGGGCGCCTGTCACCGGAGGATCGCGCACGCCTGGAGCGGTTCGCGGGGTGGTTCGCGGGCGAGCGGGAGGCGGCGCGCGCGGCGGGGGTGGCGGAGCTGATCGAACGGGCGCTGGCGGGGGGCTACGGCGAGCACGTGCTTACGCTCGAGGGCCGGGAGCGGCGGATGGCGAACGTCCGGAAGCTCGCGGGGATCGCGCGGGAGCTCGAGGCGCGGGAGGGGCGGGACCTGCGGGGGTTCCTGGAGCACGCCGAGCAGGAGCGCGGGGCGGGGGGCGCGGAGCCCGAGGCGCCGGTCGCGGAGGGAGGGGGAGACGCGGTGCGGCTGATGAGCGTGCACGCGGCGAAGGGCCTGGAGTTCCCGGTGGTGTGCGTGGCGGACCTGGGCCGGACGGCGCCGGCGAGCGAGCCGGAGCTGCTGGTGGAGGGGGAGCGGGTGGGCCTGCGGCTGTATCGGCTGGGCGAGCCGAAGGGGGCGCCGACGCTCGCCTACGAGGAGCTCTGCGAGGAGCGCCGGGCGGCGCGGGCGGCGGAGGAGGACCGGATCCTCTACGTGGCGATGACGCGGGCGCGGGAGCGGCTGCTGCTGAGCGGGGCGGTGGATCTGGAGCGCCCGCCGCGCGCCGGCGGGGGCGGGGCGCCGATCGCGTGGCTCGCGCGGGGGCTTGTAGGAGATGTGTCTGAGTTGGCACGCGGGGGGGGTTCGGAGCTTGAACTGCGCTTGAATGGCTCGCGAGAGTTGAACGTGCGCTGCCAGGTGAACAGACCCTCGTGACCGGCCCGTCAGACGCGGAGCTGTTCCGGCGGGCGCACGAGGACGGGGACGTACGGGCGCGCGAGCTCCTGGTGGAGCGCTACCTGCCGCTGGCGCGCAGGTTGGCGCGGCGCTACCAGAACACGGAGGGGTCGCTGGAGGATCTCGTGCAGGTCGCCTCGATCGGCCTGCTGAAGGCGACGGATCGCTTTGACCCGAAGCGGGGGATCGCGTTCTCGAGCTATGCGGTGCCGACGATCCTGGGGGAGCTCAAGCGCCACTTCCGCGATCGGACGTGGTCGGTGCGGGTGCCGCGCGAGCTGCAGGAGCTCGTGCTGCGGGTGGACCACGCGATCGCGCAGCGCGCAGGGCGCGCGGCGCGGGCGCCCTCGGTGGGGGAGATCGCGCGAGAG
>DASZFE010000238.1:0-2134 GCA_035940155.1 Solirubrobacteraceae bacterium
CGAGCTTCGGGTGCTGGCGCATGCGGCCGACGAGCCCGTGCTCGAGGAGATCTTCCAGCGGGGCGAGGACGTCCACAGCGCAACCGCGGCGCAGGTCTTCCAGGTGGCCACCGACCAGATCGACCCGGGGATGCGCTCGAAGGCGAAGATGATCAACTACGGGATCGTCTACGGGCTCTCGGACTTCGGGCTCGCGGACCGGCTGAACATCCCGCGGGAGGAGGCGAAGGAGTTCATCGAGGCCTACCTGGAGCGCTTCCCGCGCGTGGCGCAGTTCATGATGGAGACGATCGAGCGGGCGGGCGAGGAGGGGTACGTGAAGACGCTCTGGGGCCGGCGCCGGCAGATCCCGGAGCTGCGCGCGCGTAACTTCCAGGTCCGCTCGCAGGGGGAGCGGCTGGCGGTGAACACCGTGATCCAGGGCACGGCGGCGGACGTGATCAAGCTCGCGATGGTCCGCTGCGCACGAGCGCTCGAGTCCTCGGGCCTCGCGACCCGGCTGATCCTGACGATCCACGACGAGCTCCTCTTCGAGGGCCCCCCGCAGGAGGTCCCGGATGCGCGGGAGCTGATCGAGCGGGAGATGGCGGGCGTCTGGGAGCACGAGCCCCCGATGGTCGTGGACGTGGGCGTGGGGCGTACCTGGTTGGAGGCGAAGTGAGCCGGGCGCTTGCAGTGGTGCTGGCGGCCGGGGCGGGCTGCCTGGTGGGCATCCAGGCGCCCGTGAACGCGCGCCTGGCGCAGGCGATCGGACGGATCCCGGCGGCGACGTTCTCCTTCGTGGTCGGGACGGTCGCGCTCGTGGCGATCCTGGCGTTCGCGGGCGGGGGCTTCGGGTCCTTTGCGCACCTGGGCCGGGCGCCCTGGTGGGCGCTCCTGGGGGGCCTCCTGGGCGGGATCTTCGTGGTGGTGGCGCTGACGACCGTCAAGACCCTGGGTGCGAGCGGTCTGACGGCGGCGGTGATCGCGGGCCAGCTGGCGATCTCCCTGGTGATCGACCGCTTCGGCCTGCTCGGCATCGCCCGCGCCCCGGTCGGGGCGAGTCGGATCGTGGGCCTGGTGCTGCTCGTCGCGGGGGTGGTGCTGGTGGTGCGACGGTAGGGCCTCAGCGGGGCTCTCCCTGCCCGGACCCCCCCTGCAGTCCTCACCCCAGCGCGGCGCGGAAGCCCTCGCGCCAGCTTGGTATCTCGGGCTTCCACCCGAGGGTCTCCTTGACGAGCCGGTTGGAGGCGCCCTGGGCCTTGGTCATGACTGAGACGCCGTAGCTCCCGGCGCCGAGACGGGCGATGAGGGCCGGGACGCGCAGCGGGCGGGGGGCGCCGACGGCCTGGGCGAGCGCGGGGAGCCACTGCGCGACGGGCGCGGGGTCGTCGTCGACGATGTTGTAGATCCCGAAGTTCTCGCGTTCGAGCGCGGCGAGGGTCGCGCGGGCGGCGTCGTCGATGTGGATGAAGGACCAGACCCCGCCGCCGGCCCCGACGACGGGCATCCGGCGGCGGCGGAGGTCCTCGACGATCGAGCCGTTCTCTGAGATCGAGGTGCCGGGGCCGTAGAAGTAGCCGTAGCGCAGGACGGTTCCCTGGATGTTGCGCACGGCGCACTCGAGCTCGTGGAGCGCGCGGGCGGAGCGCCTGAAGGGCTCGGGGGCCTCGCAGTGGAGCGGGTCGGACTCGGAGTGCAGGGTGCCGGGCTCGCCGGGGGCGTAGGCGAAGGAGATGCTCTGCGCGATGAAGCGCCCCGCGCCGGCGGCCTGCGCGGCGGCGACGAGGTCGCGGGTGCCGACGCTGCGCAGACGGTCGTTGACGGCGAAGTCGCGCTTGATCTTCCGCGGGTCGATCCGGGCGGGGAGGGAGGTGAGCTGGTGGATGACCGCCTCCGGCCGTGCCGCGAGGACGGCTGCCTTGAGGGCCTGGGCGTCGAGGGCGTCGACGATGACGGGCTCCGCGCCCGCGTCGCGGAGCGACCGGGCCTTCTCGGGCGAGCGGGTCGTGCCGACGACCTCGTGGCCGGCGGCCACGAGCATCGGCGTGAGGCGCCGCCCGATCACGCCCGTGGCGCCGGCCAGGAAGATCCTCATACGGCGATCGGCGAGGGGACCTCGTGCGTCGGCGCCTCGGCGAGCTTTGGCGCGGCG
>DASZFE010000239.1:0-1864 GCA_035940155.1 Solirubrobacteraceae bacterium
CACCACCGCGGCCTGTCCCAACACTTCGGAGGTCGGCGGGGAGCCTGTGAGAAAGAGCCCTTCGCTCGTGCGGATGTTCTCCCAGGCGTAGTCCACGTAGGACTGCGCAAGCCTCGGCCCGGGCGGATCGTGGGTGATCCAGTCCAGGTAGAGCAGACCCCGGAGGAAGACCGCGACGAAGAAGGGGTTCTCGGCGGCGAGTTTTTCCAGGGGGAAGTAGGAGAGCGCGACCGCCGCGGTCCGGCGGGCCTCATAGAGGTAGGCCGCGTCGCCCGTGGCCTGGTAGAGGAGCGCCCCCGCGCCGATCATCGAGCCCTGGTTGTAGCTCCAGATCATCGGTTCGACTTCGCCGTCTTCTTCGATGTGGTCCGCGTAGAGCCCCCCGGGCTCGAGCAGACAGCTGCGGACCCATCCGTAGGCCATCTGCGCGAACTGGAGGTACTGGATTTCGTGAGTCACCCTGAAGAGGCGCGCGCCGAGCTCCGCGGCGGGCCCGTCGGTGACGGTGTTGCGCGTCTCGTTCCCCCCGCCCGAGCTCGCGAAGGGCACGCCTCCGGCGCACGGCACCGGGGCGCCCTTGGAGTTGACCGTCTTCCAGCCCGCCATCACGAAGGCCATGACCTGCTTGGCGCGTTCCAACGCCGCGGGGTCGTGGTCGAGCTCGTAGAGGCGCAGGAGCTCGATCCCGACCCACTCGTTGTCGTCGTAGTAGCTCGTCCCGCCGCCGCCCAAGGGCGGCGCGACGACGCTCGCGAAGGACTCCAGGGGAGGCGCGGGCGGCTTGGCTTCGGCGCCCGCTTCTCGTTCGCCGCTCCCTTCGCCGGTCCGTTCGGAGGCGCTCGACGTCGCGGCGGGGCCGAGGTAGTCGTGCAGTCCCGCCAGCCGCGCGCTCAGGTCCCCCCTGAGCCTCCGGGCCTCGTGCGGGATGTACGCGAGGCTCACCGTCGCCGCGAGCGCCTGTGAGAAGGGCCACAGGTAGGAATAGGTGTGTTCGCCGCGGTAGAGCCCCGCGCCCGGGACGTAGAAGGCGCGCTGCATCGCTTCGTAGGAGACGAGCGCCCGCAGCGCGTCCCCGCGCAGGGGCGCGGGCCGTACGTGCACGTGCACGGGCAAGCGGCGCACGTACGCACGCGCGCGGCTCGTCTGGGGGAAGAGACACACCGCTGTGAGGAGCCCGAGCGCGAGCGACCCACACAGGAGCCGGCGACGCACTCCCGCTGGGAGCGTGCTGCGCACGGCCTGTATGTTCCCAGGTTCACCCCGAACCGGAGACACGATGAGGAGAGCGCGATGAGAACCGTCAGAGAGGCCGTCTTTCAGATGCTCCGCGAGCGGGGCATGACGACGATCTTCGGGAACCCCGGATCGACCGAGCTGCCCTTCCTGACGGAGTTCCCCGAGGACTTCCGCTACATCCTCGGCCTCCAGGAGATCGTCGCCGTGGGCGTCGCCGACGGCTACGCGCAGGCCAGCGGACGCCCGGCGCTCGTGAACCTCCACACCGCCCCGGGCCTCGGGAACGGGATGGGAGCGATCTTCAACGCCCAGGCGAACAAGTCCCCGCTCGTGATCACCGCCGGGCAGCAGTACCGCTCGCTGATGACCCTCCAGGCGAACCTCACCAACCGCGACGCCGCGCAGATGCCCCACCCGCTCGTGAAGTGGAGCTACGAGCCCCCCTGCGCGCAGGACGTCCCCCACGCGCTCGCCCGCGCGACCCACCTCGCGGGGCTCCCCCCGCGGGGGCCCGTGTTCGTCTCGATCCCGATGGACGACTGGGACGCGGAGGTCCGCCCCGGGGAGGTCGAGCACCAGATTGCCCGCACCGTGACCGGCGCCTCGCTCCCCGCACCCGCGGTGATCG
>DASZFE010000240.1:0-5710 GCA_035940155.1 Solirubrobacteraceae bacterium
CGCGGGCGGGCTCTCCAGGGGTCCGCCGCAGAGCAGCTCCGCGCCCTGCGCGCGGGCCTCCTGCACAAGCTCCTGGACGTGCTCGAGGCGCCGCGCTGAGGCCAGCGGCCCGACCTGCGTACGTGGATCGCGCGGATCGCCGACCGTGAGCGCCCGCGCCCCCGCGACGAGCCGTCCGACGAACCGCTCGTGGACCTCGCGGGCGACGTAGACGCGCTCGATCGACCCGCGCGCCTGGCCCGCGCCCGCGCACCCCGCCCACAGCGCCCCCTCGGCCGCGCGCGCGAGGTGGGCGTCGGGGAGGACGAGCATCGGGTCCTTCCCGCCGAGCTCCACCGTGACCTCCTTGTCCTGGGAGACGCACGCCCGCGCGACCGCCCGGCCGACCGCGGGGGAGCCCGTGAAGAGGACCTTCGCGAGCGGTCCCCGCGCGAGCGCCACGCCGAGGGGGGCGCCGCCGTGGACGATCCGCACCAGGCCCTCCGGGAGGTTCGCGCGGGCCAGGACGCGCGCGATCCGCTCCCCCGCCAGGCACGCGCGCAGGGCGGGCTTGAAGGCGACGCCGTTGCCCGCCAGCAGCGCCCCGGCGATCTGCCCTAGGGGCTGTGCGAAGGGGGCGCTCCCGGCGCCGATCACCCCGACGACCCCATAGGGCTCATAGGCGATCCGGGCGCACTTGGTGAGGAAGAGCGAACGGTGCACCCCCACGCGGCGCGCGCCCAGAGCGCGGGCGCCCTCGTCGGCGATCCAGATCAGGGCGTCGATCGCGGGAAGGATCTCGAGGGCGGCGACCTCCGCTCGTGGGCGGCCCTGCTCGCGGGCGATCACCTCGACGAGCTCGTCGAGCTCGTCGATGATCGCCTGTGCGACACGGCGCATGTAGCGCGCACGGTCCTCGATCCGCAAGAGGGCCCAGAGGGGCTGGACCTTCGCGACGTCGAGGAGCACCTCGTCGATCCGCTCGGGCGCGGTCGCCGGGAGGCTCGCGATCCGCTCGCGGGTCGCGGGGTCGCGCGCGTGGAGGGTCTCGGGCGGTGAGGCCTCGGTCGGTGGGCCGCTCATCTGGATCGATTATCCCGCGCTCTCGGCGCGGAACCGGACCGGAGGAGGAAATCTGGGATTCAGCTGTGCATAAGCCCGGCCACCAACGGCAGGAATCGCCGCCCGGACAGGGAATCACGAGCTGAGTTCAAACCGCATCCGCAGAGGGGGGTCTTCCGTGAGAAAGCGCATTGGATCGTCGAGCTTGGTGTCTTCAATCAGATCGGTCGCTTTCGGGGCGCTCGCGCTCGCGTTGGCGGTGGGCCTGGCCGCGTGCGGCTCCTCCTCCTCCTCCTCCTCCTCTGCCACATCCTCCTCGACCGGGCCGGTGACGGTCTCACAGGGGTCCGCCCCGGACTTCCTCGATCCGGGTCTCGGCTACACGACGCAGGCGGCGAACGCCGACTGGATCAGCTACACGGGCCTGTTGACCTACGCCCACGAAGCGGGCACGGCCGGCTCGAAGCTGATCCCGGGCGTCGCGACGGACCTCGGGAAAATCTCCCCGAACGGGAGGGTCTACGTCTTCACGCTGCGCAAAGGCCTCGTGTACTCCAACGGCGAACCCGTCCACGCGCGGGACTTCGCCCACACGATCGAGCGCTCGATCAAGCTGAACTGGGGCGGGAAGTCCTTCTTCACGGGCAACATCGAAGGCGCCGAAGCCTTCGACAAAGGCCAGGCCCACACGATCTCGGGGATCACCACAAACGAGCTGACGGGCCAGATCGTCATCAAACTGCTCTCGCCCTTTGGCGCGTTCCCGAACGTGCTCGCGTTCCCCTCCGCGGCGCTCCTGCCGAGCAACACGCCGATGACCAACCTCAGCAACAACCCCCCGCCGGGCGTGGGGCCGTACATGATCACGAACGTCGTCCCCAACCAGTCCTACTCGGTCGTGCGCAACCCGAAGTGGTCCCAGGACAACATCCCGGGGATCCCCGCGGGCCATGTGGACATCGCGGTGAAGATCAACCCCAACACCCAGAGCGAGGCCGAGCGGGTTCTCAACAACACCGCCGACATCTTCGACTGGGCCGACACGATCCCGCCCTCGCTGCTGCCTCAGATCGAATCTCACGCGAGCGATCGCTTCGCCAAAGAATCGACCGTGTCGAACTTCTTCTTCTTCCTGAATACCCAGACCAAGCCCTTCAACAGCGAACTGGCCCGCCAGGCCGTTGTCACCGGCTTGGATCAGCGGGCGCTCTCGCGCCTGAACAGCGGGTTCCTCGCGCCCGGCTGCTTCTTCCTGCCGCCCGGCATGCCCGGGCACCCGCGGGGCGCATGTCCCTACGGGGACCCCAACGCCGCGCCGAACATCGCCAAGGCCAAGGAACTCGTGCAGCGCTCGGGCATGGCCGGCACGCCGGTGACCGTCTGGTCTGAGACGCGTGCGCCGAAGCGCGAATACGCTACGTACTACACCAACCTGCTCAACCAGATCGGCTTCAAGGCGACCCAGAAGGTGATCGCCGACGCGCAGTACTTCGCGACGATCGGCAACCTGAGCACCAACGCCCAGACCGGCTACGCGAACTGGAGCCAGGACTTCCCCAACCCCTCGGACTTCTACTTACTCCTCGACGCCAACTCGATCCAGCCGCAGAACAACGGGAACTTCTCACAGGTCAAAGACCCGCACATCCAGAACGAACTCGCCGTCCTCAATGCCGTTCCGACGACGAAGCTCGCCTCGGTGGTCTCGCGCTGGGAAGCGCTCGACGAATACGTCGCGCGCAAGGCCTACGTGGCGGTCTTCGGGTACGGGCAGCAGCCGAAGTTCTTCTCCGACCGGATCGACTTCGGCGCGGCGGTCTTCCACCCGGTCTACGGGAACGACTGGACGACGATCCAGTTGAAGTGAGCGCCGCGTGAGCGTCGCGAGCGGGCTCCCCGCTGCGCCAGCCGGCCGGGAGGGCGCGACTCCGGGGCTCGGGGAAGTGATCCTGGGTCCCGGGGCCGTCACCCCGGGGCTCGGGCCCTACCGTCTGGCCTGGCGGCGCCTGCGTGGCAACCGGGTCGCGCTCGCCTTCGGACTGCTCTTCCTCGCGATCGCCCTCGTGAGCGTGCTCGCGCCCCTCTACGCGCACCAGATCGCAAAGACGGGCCCGGACGAGAACCACATCACCGAAACGATCAAAGTCGGCGGGCGCACGCTCGAAGTGGTCTCGCCCGGGGGAATCCCGATCGGCCCGACCTGGCGCTCGCGTTTCTTCCTCGGGGCCGACCAGAACGGACGCGACATCGCCGTGCGCCTGCTCTACGGGGGGCGCAACTCGCTCTTCATCGGGGCCGTCGCCACAACGATCACGATGGTCCTGGCGATCCTCGTGGGCCTGCTCTCGGGCTACTCCCGGGGGCCCGTCGACGGGGTGCTCTCGCGCGCGATGGACGTCCTCTGGGCCTACCCCGCGGTGCTCCTCGGCGTCGCCCTCGGGGTCGTCTTCGCGCTCGGCGGGATCGACCTGGGGCTCTTCCATCTCCAAGGCAGCTCGCTGCTCGTGCCGGCGGTGATCGTGGGCGTGGTCTACGTCCCCTACGTCGCCAAGGCCCTGCGCGGCCAGGTGCTCGGGCTGCGTGAGCGGGAGTTCGTCGACGCCGCCCGCGCCCAGGGCCTCGGGCACGTGCGGATCATGCTCGGGGAGATCCTCCCGAACCTCGCCTCGACGATCGTCGTGCTCGTGCCGCTGATGCTCGCCAACTCGATCCTCCGCGAGGCCTCGCTCTCCGTCCGCGGGGCGGGCGTGCAGCCGCCGAGCCCCTCCTGGGGGACGATGATCGCCGAAGGCATCCGCTTCATCCCCGCGGCGATCCACACGACGCTCGTGCCCGGGATCATGTTGATGCTCGCGGTCCTCGGGATCAACGTCTTCGGGGACGGCCTGCGCGACGCCCTGGACCCCCGCGCGCGGGTCCGGGTCGGGCGCTCGCCCGTGAGCGCGGAGATCGAGACCTGATGGCGCGCTTCGTCGCCCGCCGCCTCTTCTCGATGGTCCTCGTGCTCTTCACGATCTCGATCCTGACCTTCCTGATCTTCCAGGCGATCCCCAACGGGGACCCGGCGCTGCGCCTGGCGGGGAGGACCGCGACGGCGCCGCAGATCGAAGACGTCCGCCGGCAGTGGGGCTTCGACAAGCCGATCTACGTCCAGTACGCGCGGACGATGGAAAAGATCATCGACGGCGAGGTGATCTCCTACAGCCAGCAGCAGAACGTCGAGCAGGAAGTCTGGCGCGACCTGCCCGTGACGATCTCCCTCGCCCTCGGCGCGGGCATCCTCTTCTTGATCTTCGGCGTCCTCTTTGGGGTGCTGAGCGCGATCACCGCGGGGCGCACCACCGACCGGGCGCTGACGGTCCTGGCGATGTTCGGGATATCGATGCCCGCCTTCTTCCTCGCGGCAGTCATGAGCTACTACCTGGGCTACAAGTGGGGGATCTTCCCGATCGGGGGCTACGTGAAGCTCACCGACGATCCCTGGGGCTGGTTCACGCACCTGATCATGCCCTGGGTCTCGCTGGCGATCCTCCAGGTCGGCGTCTACTCGCGCCTGTTGCGCTCGAACATCCTCGACACCCTCGGGGAGGACTACGTCCGCACGGCCCGCGCGAAGGGCCTCTCCGAGCGGCGGGTCCTCTCGCGCCACGTCCTGCGCAACAGCCTCATCCCGGTCGTCTCGCTCTGGGGCCTGGATCTCGCGGCCCTCTTCGGCGGCGGGGCGCTTTTGATCGAGATCGTCTTCGACCTCCACGGCGTCGGGCAGTACGCGGCCGAATCGATCGGCCGCCTCGACGTCCCGCCGATCCTCGTGATCACGATGCTCACGGCCTTCTTCGTCGTGCTGATGAGCGCGATCACCGACATCCTCTACGCCGCCCTCGACCCCCGCATCCGGTTCTCGTGAGCGAGGCGCCCGACCAGCCCCCCGCGGAGGGCTCGGAGGCGCCGCCGGCGACCCCCGCGGCGCCGCTCCTGGAGGTCGAGGACCTGCGGGTCTCCTTCGCGACGGAGGCGGGGGTGGTGCGGGCGGTGGACGGGGTCTCCCTGACGGTGGGCTGCGGGGAGGTCGTGGCGATCGTGGGGGAGTCGGGCTCGGGGAAGTCGGTGACGGCGATGACGCTGATGGGCCTGACGCGCTCCCCGAACACGCGCGTGGAGGGCGCGGCGAGGCTCGAGGGACAGGAGCTCCTGGGCGCCTCCGAGGAGGAACTGCGGGCGATCCGGGGCGCGCGGATCGCGATCGTCTTCCAGGACCCCATGAGCTCGCTGAACCCCGTCCAGCGGGTCGGGGAGCAGATCGCCGAGCAGATCCGCGTGCACGAGCGCGAGGTCTCGAGGGACGCCGCGAGAGAGCGCGCGGTGGGACTGATGGAGCGCGTCGGGATCCCGAGCGCGCGCTCGCGCGCGCGTGGGTACCCCCACGAGCTCTCGGGCGGGATGCGTCAGCGGGCCATGATCGCCATGGCGCTCTCCTGTTCCCCGAGCCTCCTGATAGCGGACGAGCCCACGACGGCGCTCGATGTAACCATCCAGGCACAGATCCTCCTCGAGCTGGGCCGTTTGCGAGAGGAGACGGGCGCGGGGATCCTCCTCGTCACCCACGACCTCGGGGTCGTCGCGGAGATCGCGGATCGGATCCTCGTGATGTACGCGGGGCGGATCGTGG
>DASZFE010000241.1:0-1791 GCA_035940155.1 Solirubrobacteraceae bacterium
ACGACCCCACCGGCGAGCTCCTCCCCACCGCCCGCCTGCGCGAGCTCCTGGAGGGCCTCCCCGACGGGGTCGCCGTCCTGCTCGACGAGTCCCTCGTCGAGTTCGCCGACGCCCAGCCCACCGACGCCTCCCTCGCCCTTCTGGAGGACCACTCCAACCTCCTCGTCTTCCGCTCCTTCTCCAAGGCCTGGGGCCTCGCCGGGCTGCGCGTCGGCTACGCCGTCGGCGGCCCCGGCTCCGAGCAGCTCCTCGCCGAGCTCACCCCCGACCTCGGCGTCAGCGAGATCTCCCAGGCCGGCGTCCTCGAGGCCGTCCGCACCTGCTTCGGAGATCTCGAAAGGCGCGTCGCCGCCATCTCCCGCGAGCGGGAGCGCCTCACCGCCGCCCTGCGCGAGCGCCGGCTCGACGTCGCCGACAGCCAGGCCAACTTCCTCTGGGCCGCCCACCCCGACCTCGACGGCGCCGAGCTCGCCGCCCGCCTCGCCCGCGCCGGCGTCCTCGTCGCCCCCGGCACCGCCCTCGGCGAGCCCCGCCACGTCCGCATCGCCCTCCGCGACCCCGCCGCCAGCGAGCGCCTCCTCGGCGCCATCGACGGCGGCCTCGGCCTCTGAGGCCGCCCGGCCCGCGGAACGCGGCCGGTAGGCGTGGCGCATCGACCGGCGCGAGACCTCCTCAGCCGGCCGCGGAGTCCGTCTGGCGCAGCAGCGCCCCCGTCGTGCTCTCGAGGATCTTCCGCCACGCGCTCGTCCGCCCCTCCTCCGCGTCGAAGTGCTCCACGACGTTCCGCAGCCGCGTCGGGGAGATCTCGATCCCGTGGCGCTCGCAGATCTCCCGGTAGTGCTCGTACTCCCCTGCCAGGTGGTACGTCACCGACTGGAAGCCGTGGCGCGCGATGTCCAGGCGCGAGGTGAAGTTCATCATCGACGTCTCGAACATCAGCTCGTCCGTCGGCTCCGGCTCGATCAGCACGATGTCCACGCCCGGATACCGCTCCTCCCAGTGGGTCGCCATCTCGTGCAGCCGCTGGTGCGCGATCAGCTTGAAGACCTGGTAGCCGATCTTCGTGAAGCCCATGTCCGAGACCCGCCGCGCCCTGCTCCCCCGCACCGTCCGCACCTCCTTTGAGAAGTCGTTCACGAACGGCACCAGCGGGTTGATCACGATCACCAGCTTTGCCCCCGCTTCGACCGCGATGTCGAGGTTCGTCGTCGAGACGACCCCCCCGTCCACCAGCTCCCGCTCGCCGATCCTCGTCGGCGCGTACACCATCGGCAGCGCCCCCGAGGCCCGCACCGCGCTCGAGATCGGCACCTCGTCCAGGCCCTCCGTCCCGAAGACCACCCGCTCGCACGTGTCCAGGTCCGTCGCCGCCAGGTACAGCTCGCAGCGCAGCTCCCGGAAGTCGTCCGTGCGGTCCGGGTCGCTCAGGACCCGCCGCAGGTAGCCCTCGATCCCCGAGCCCGTGTACAGCCCCGAGGGCAGCGTCTCCGCCAGGCCCGCGACCAGGTCGATCAGCGAGACCTGGCCCAGCTGCGAGACCATCTCCCGGGCCAACGAGGCCAGCCGCAACGGCAGCAGCGCGCTCGTCCGCACCAGCTCCCCGAGGTTCAGACGCAGCAGATCATCCAGGTCAATGTCCCGGAAGGCCTGCGGACCCTGGCGCGTGATCACCCGCATCATCTCCTCCGGCGTCACCCCGTTCGCGCACAGCGACGCGATGAACGCCCCCGCCGACGTCCCCACGTAAACGTCGAACTGGTTCACCGTCCGATTCACCCACAGCAGGTCCAG
>DASZFE010000242.1:0-1751 GCA_035940155.1 Solirubrobacteraceae bacterium
CTCCCCGTCGCCCGTCGCGTCCACCCAGCCCACCGGGCCCGCGTACCAGCCCCGGTCAAGGCCCTCGAGCGCCGGGATCAGCGGCCGGGCGCGCTCGATCGGCTCGCCCCCCACCGCCGGCGTCGGGTGCATCGACTCAAGCAGCTCGATCACGTCCAGTGGGCGCGCCAGCTGCGCGCGGATCGGGGTGCCGAGGTGCTGGATGTTCGCCACCCGCACCAGCACCGGCTCCGGGCTCGCCGTGATCCACAGTGAGGCCGGGCGCAGCGTCCGCTCGATCCGGCGGATCACGATCGCCTGCTCTTCCCGGTCCTTCTTCGAGCGCAAGAGGCCCTCCCCGAGGTGGTCGTCGACGGCCGGGTCGGCGCTGCGGCGCGTCGAGCCCGCCAGCGCCAGCGTGCTCACCCGGTGGCCCTCGCGGCGCACCAGCAGCTCCGGGCTCGCCGCCAGCAGCGTTGCATCCCCCCGGCCCACGCAGAACACGTTGCAGGCCGCGAACTCCTCCCGCAGCACACCCAGGAGCGCCGCCGGGTCGTATGGGCGGGGCGCGTGGACCTGGACCTCGCGCGCCAGCACGATCTTCTGCAGCTCACTCGCCCGGATCAGCTCCACCGCGCGCGCCACCGCGCCCTCGTAGTGCTCGGGCGGCATCGCGCTCACCACCTCGTGGCGCCCCGTCGGTGCCGGGTCCAGCAGCGGCAGCGGTGCCTCGCGCAGCTCCCCCAGGCGCCCCTCGATGCCCGCGAGCAGCTCGGCGGAGACGTCATCGGGGGCAGCCAGCGCCGAGACCGTCAGCCGCACCCGCGGCTCGCCGCGCTCTTCGCGGCTCAGGAGCACCTCGGGCACGACCAGCGAGGCGGGCTCGAAGCCCTTCCACGGCGGCGTCGAGCCGCCCGTCGCCGCGAACGCGAAGCCCCCCACGGCAACCGGTCCCCCGCTTCCCGGGCGCTCCGGGCGGTCGCTCACCGCCGTCGCCCCCAGCGCCCGCCAGCTGTCCGCCACGCTCGCAAAGCGCTCCGGGCCGCTCCCCGTCAGGCACGCCACCTCCCCCAGCGCCGCCAGCGCCGTCCGCCGGCGCTCGGGCTGCTCGAACACGAACCACGCCTCCCCCGTCCGGCGCGACGCGCAGACCACGGCGCTCGGGTCCACGTCGGCGGGGAGGTCCACCGTCAGTGTCACCAGGATCTCGCTCCCCGCGCGCCGCGCCCGTTGCACCCCCAGCTCCAGGCGCGCCCTCAGCAGCTCCCGGTCGCGCTCGGAGAGCCTGAACCGGCTCGGGGCCGGGCTCGTGGTTCCGGGGGCGCGACCCCGGCTCCGCTGCCGCTCCCCACTCCCCCCCCGACGCGTCGGGCTCGGCTTCACGTCTCCGCTCGGCCCCTGGAGATCGCGATCTCGCCCGTGCGCATCATCTCCACGAGGCCGAACGGGCGGACCATGTCCTCAAACGCCTCGATCTTCTCCGTCGTCCCCGTCACCTCCACGATCACCGAGCGCTTCGTCACGTCCACCACGTTGCCCCGGAAGATCTCCGCGATCTGCATCAGCTCGCCCCGCTGCGTCCCGTCCGCCGCCACCTTGAACAGCGCCAGCTCCCGCGACACCGTCCCCTCCGGCTCCAGATCGCGGATCTTCAGCACGTTCACCAGCTTGTGCAGCTGCTTGGTCACCTGGTCGATCGGGTGAATCGCCCCGTCCACCGTCAACGTCACCCGCGACACCCGCTCGTCGTCGGTCGGGCCCACCGTCAGCGT
>DASZFE010000243.1:0-1706 GCA_035940155.1 Solirubrobacteraceae bacterium
CTATCCACACCACCAGGCCCGCCGTAGCGGTGATGACCAGTCCCATCGGGAGGTGATCCTACACCTCGAGCGCCCCCGCGAGCTCCGCGACCAGCTCCCCCACCGCCTGGGCGGGATTCGCCGACTCACCCGCCAGACGCACCAGGCGGCTGCCCACGATCACCCCGTCCGCCCCCGCCTCCGCAGCCTCGCGGACCTGCTCGGGCGTGCTGATCCCGAAGCCCAGCGCCACCGGCACGCTCGTCGCAGCCTTCGCCCTGGCGACCACCTCGGCGAACCGATCGGAGAGCGCCTCGCGCTCGCCCGTCGTGCCCACGAGGGAGACCGTGTAGAGGAAGCCCCGTGCGCGCGCCCCGATTCGCGCCAGGCGCTCTGGCGGGGTCGTCGGCGCCACCAGCGGCACCAGCGCGAGGCCGTGCGCGTCGCACGCCGCCAGCGCCCCCTCGGTCTCCTCGAACGGCAGGTCCGGCACGATCAGCCCGCTCGCCCCCGTCTTTGCGAGCCGCTCCACGAACGTCTGAAGGCCCGGCGCGAGGACGAGGTTCGCGTAGCACATCACCACCACCGGGACCCGCGGCGCCAGCGCCCGCGCGACCCCCATCACGCCCTCCACCGTCGCCCCCGCCTGGAGCGCCCGCGTCCCCGCCGCGTGGATCACCGGGCCGTCCGCCAGCGGGTCCGAGTACGGCACCCCCAGCTCCAGGATGTCCGCCCCCCCCTCCACGCACGCCTCCCCGATCCGCACGGACTCCTCGAGCGTCGGGTAGCCCCCCATCAGGTAGGGCATCAGCGCTGGCCGAATCGGGGATGCGAGCGAAGCGAGTGTCTCCCCATTCGGTCGGCGGCCGCTCTCGGCGAAGGCCCGCGCGATCCGAGCCGTGCCGCTCATGAGAGCGCGAGGACCTCCGCGAGGTCCTTGTCCCCGCGCCCCGAGAGGCAGACCAGGTCGAGGTCCCCCTCCTCCTGGGCGAGCGTCCAGGCGAGCGCGTGCGCGCTCTCCAGCGCCGGGATGATCCCCTCCAGGCGCGTCACCTCCCGGAAGGCCGCGAGGGCCTCGCGGTCGGTCACCGCCACGTAGCGCGCCCGGGCGCTGTCGCGCAGGAAGGCGTGCTGGGGGCCCGTCCCGGGGTAGTCCAGGCCCGCCGAGATCGAGTGCGCCTCGATGATCTGCCCCTCCCCGTCCTGCATGATCGCCGAGTAGGAGCCGTGCAGGACCCCCGCGCGGCCCCCCACCGTCAGGGGCGCCCCGTGGCGGGGGGTCTCGATCCCCTCCCCCCCGGCCTCCACGCCCACGAGCTCCACCCCCTCGTCCTCGAGGAAGGCCGTGAAGATCCCGATCGCGTTCGAGCCTCCCCCCACGCACGCGATCACCCGGCTCGGGAGCCGGCCCTCGCGCTCCAGCAGCTGCGCGCGCGCCTCCTCGCCGATGACCCTCTGCAGGTCCCGCACGAGCGCCGGGTAAGGCGCGGGGCCGACGACCGAGCCGATCACATAGTGGGTGCTCTCCACGTTGCTCACCCAGTCCCGGATCGCCGCCGAGGTCGCCTCCTTGAGCGTCCGCGTCCCGGCCTCCACGGCCTCCACGCGCGCGCCCAGGAGCTCCATCCGCTGTACGTTCGGGCGCTGGCGGCGCATGTCCTCGGCGCCCATGTAGATCACGCACTCCAGGTCCAGCAGCGCGCAGACCGTGGCGGTGGCGACGCCGT
>DASZFE010000244.1:0-2606 GCA_035940155.1 Solirubrobacteraceae bacterium
CCGCGCTGTCCACCCCCCCGCTCATCGCCACGATCGTCCGCCCCCCCACCATCGCAAGGCGGGCCCGCGTCCGCGCCGCCGACCCCAGCGCCCGGTGCAGCGCGTCCGACGCCAGCTCCGCCGCGTGGCGCTTGCTCGGGATCAGCCCCCCCAGCTCCTGCGCGATCTCATCCGCCCCGATCCGCGCCGCCTCGAGGATCGTCGCCCCCCGCAGCAGCCCCACCGTCGCGCTCCCCGCCGCCATCGCCGCCCCGCACCCGCTCGCGTCAAAGCCCGCGTCCGCGATCCGCCCCTCCGGGCTCCCCGGATCCAGCGCCAACGAGATCCGCACCAGATCCCCGCACGCCGCCCCCCCCGCCGCCCCCGTGCAGGCGTCCTCGGGGACGTGCCCCCGTCCCAGCGGGCTCTCGAGGTGACTGGCGAGGGCTTCGGCGAGCATCCCCCGCGAGTTTAGGGGTCCCGGGCCCCTCCGGAAAGAGGCGCCCCGCGTCGTGAGCCGCGCCTGTCGCCCGCCCGCCGCGCGGACGATCAGCAACCGGTGAAGCCGTACCGTTCGAAGCCGTTGACGGCCTCGTCGAACTTCGCCTGAGCCGAGAGCGCGAGCGCACGTGCTTCCCGATAGCCAGGGGCATTGATCGCCTGCACAAGCTCGCGTCCAGAAGCTTCAGCCGCCGCGAACATGTGCTTCACGAACGGTCGATCCGGGGTCGGAACCGAACGCTCGATCTGGCCGATACCGGATACGACTAAAGCATGGAAGCCCCGCAGGCCCTGCTTGAGACTCGCCACACTGGTGAAGGCGGAGGGGGAAAGCTTGAAGGTGATCCATTTGTGACAAACGCGCGCCTCCTTCGTGAGAGCCAGTGCCCGCGGTGAGCCCGGGTGCCAGGCCGTGAAGGTCGGTGAAAGGGGTTCCCCAGGGGTGCCCTTCGTCGCTTCCCCGATCGCCTGGCGGATCGAGCTCTCGTCGGTCAGGCCCGTCACCGTCATGGCCTGGGTGCGGCCGTTGATCAGGAGGATCGTCGGGGTCTGGTTCACCTGGACGCCCCGCGTGTACCCGCCGTAGTTGGAGACCTGCGAGGCGTGCGCCGTCTGCACCGCGATTTCGGAGTCGTGGTGGGCGAGGCTCTGAAGCTCCGAGCGCACCGCCTGGTCCTCGAAGCCGTGTTCGTTCCAGAAGAGCAGCGCCACCACCCTGTGATGGGCGAGGTCGTGAGTGATCCGCGCTTCGCCGCCGCTTTCGTTGTCGTGCGACGCCGCCCCCCTGGGCGTGCCTGGCCTGCCCGAGCTCTTCGTCGCCGGCTTCGTCTTCGTCGAGGGATGTCTCGCGGCGGTGCCACCGCTCGAGCTCGCTTCGCCGGATGCCATGGCGGACTTCTCCTTGAGTGCCTGCGCGTTCGCTTCGGAGACCCTCACCGCGCCGTGGGCCTTCGCGATGTCTTTCGTCAGGCCCTCCACCCCGGGCGCCGCGCCGTGGTAGACGGGCCCGTTCGCCGTCGGGGACGAGGAGCCCGCTTCGGAGCTCGGACGGTGCAGCACGAGAAACCACGCCCCCGCGAACAGCGCCAGCAGGGCAAATCCGAGCAAGAGCGGGCGTGACAACTGGGACATCGCCCGCCACTTCGGCAGAAACCGCCCGCGAGTTGAGCCCGTCCACCCGCCCTGGACGCTTCGCAAGAGAGGTTTCAGCGACCTCTCGGCCTCGTAGGCGGCGCTCCACGCCTCCGCGGGCCTCTCGGGCGCGCGGGATCGGGGGCTCAGAGCGCGCGCCGGCCCCGGATCACGGCGTGCACGACGGTCTCGCCAGCGAGGGTCTCCTGGGCGCCGTCCTGCATGTCCTTCAGGACCGTCTCCCCCCCGCCACCCACGATCGCCACGTAGCGCGCCCCGAGCCGGCCCGCCTGTCCCAGCTGGCCCTTCAGCGAGCGGCCCGCGAGCTCCATCTGCGCCGCCAGCCCCGCCGAGCGGGCCTCGTGCAGGATCGCGAACGCCGCCCGGCGCACCGCGCAGGGATCGCCGTCGTCGGCGAGCGCCACGTACAGGTCCGGGCCCGCCGGCGCCGGGCGCGGAGGCTCCCCCGCGAGCATCATCCGCTCGATCCCCGCCGCCCAGCCGATCCCGGGCGTCGCCGGCCCCCCGAGCTCCCTCACCAGGCCGTCGTAGCGCCCACCCCCGCCCACCCCGCTCTGGGCGCCGAGCGCCTCGGAGGTGAACTCGAAGACCGTCCGCGTGTAGTAGTCGAGGCCCCGCACCAAAGTGGTGTCTATTTCGTACATCACCCCGGCGTCCCCCAGGAGCTCGCATACCTCCGCGAAGTGCTCCGCGTCCTCCGCGCCCAGCCCGTCCAGCAGACGCGGCGCGCCCTCCATCACCCGGCGCGTGCCCCCGTGGTCGGAGTCGAAGGCCCGCAGCGGGTTCAGGTCGATCCGGGCGCGCACCTCCTCGGAGAGCTCCCCCTCGTTGGCGCGCAGGTGACCCTGCAGGCGCTCGCGATACTCCGCCCGGCTCTCACGACTGCCCAGGCTCGCCAGGCGCAGGCGCGCGCCAGTCACGCCCAGCTCGCGCAGCAGTCCGCCGAGCAGCACGATCGACTCCGCGTCCACCGC
>DASZFE010000245.1:0-3637 GCA_035940155.1 Solirubrobacteraceae bacterium
TGTCGGTGTGGGTCCTGATTGCGGAGAGGATTCGGTGCTTGACGTCTTCGCGGGAGTGTTCGTCGATGAGGTCGCTCTGGCTCTCGCCGGTCATGAGGCTGGTGACGATGTCGCGGATGGCGCCTTCCTCGGGGAGGGTCCCGACGCCTTCGCTCGAGCTTGCGCTCGCCCCGGGGGCGGCCCCGTCGCTCTGCCCGGGGGCGAGGATGAGGGCGAGGGAGAGCTTCGCGAAGTGGCCGTCACGGAGGTTCACGAGGAATTCCTTCGGCAGCTGGTAGATGGTCCCTGCGATCTTCGGCTTGGCCGTGGGCTTGGGCTTGGCCATGGCGTGCATCGCGCCGAGGACGAGGATCACGGGGAGGAGGATGAGGATCTTCTTGCTCTTGAGCTTCTTCATGGTGTCACGTTGGTCGCGGATGGGAGGAGGCGCTGCAGGACGATTTCCACGCGGCGGTTGCGCGCGCGGCCTTCGGGGGTGGTGTTGGGGGCGATGGGCCGGAGGTTGGCGTAGCCGGAGGCGCTGAGGCGCTGGGGGCTGACGCCGGTGGCGATGAGGAAGCGCACGACGGTGCTCGCGCGGGCGGTCGAGAGCTCCCAGTTGCTCGGGAAGGCGCCGCCGCTGATGGGAACGTTGTCGGTGTTGCCCTCGACGGCGATGGGCGGGGCGCGGTCGACGTTGAGGAGCGCTGAGATCTCTTCCAGGAGCGGGTCGGCCTGAGCGATCAGGTTCGCGCTTCCGGAGGGGAAGAGGAGGCGGTCGGTGAGGACGCGGATGACGAGCCCGCGCTGCTGGACGCTGGTCTGGACCTGGGAGCCGAAGCCGTGAGTGGCCGAGTAGGCGTCGAGCCGGCGCTTGAGCTGCTTGAAGGTGCTCTGTTCCTTCGCCGCCCGGGCGGCCCGCTGGATGGTGGTTTCGCTGTTGGGGGAGCTCTGGCTGTTGGAGGAGCTCTGGAGTTCGGGGGAGCCCTGGACGGTGAGCTGCGCGATGGCCTGCACGTCGGCGCTGCTGGGGGCGTGGCTCGAGTTGGCGGTGGCGCCGGGCTGCGCGATGGCCTTGCCGCCGGGGAGGATGTTCCCGGAGAATGCGGCCTTGAGGGCGAGCTGGAGGGTCTTGAACTTGGAGATGTTCACGGAGGAGATCGAGAAGAGGACCATGAAGAGGGCCATGAGAAGGGTGATCATGTCGGCGTAGGTGAGGAGCCAGCGCTCGTTGTTGCCCTCCTCGTGGCCGCCCCTACGGCGCCGTGAGCGTCGTCCGCGGGACATGGCTATGCGGCCTCCGCGTGGGATGCCTGGAAGGCGCCGCTCCCGGCGTCCTCCTCGGAGGCGCGCTCGGCGGGGGGCAGGTAGGACATGAGCTTGTCGCCGACGAGCCGCGGGTTGTCCCCGGCCTGGATGGAGAGGATTCCCTCGAGGGTCATCATCCGCAGCTCGACCTCTTCGCCGGAGATGGCCTTGAGGCGGTTGGCGATGGGGAGGAAGACGACGTTGGCGGCGCCGACGCCCATGAGCGTGGCGAGGAAGGCGGAGGAGATGGAGGGGCCGAGGGTGGAGGGGGCGGAGAGGTTCTCCAGGACGTGCACGAGCCCCATGACGGTGCCGATGATGCCCATCGTGGGGGCGAAGCCCCCGGCGTTCTCGAAGGGCTTGGCGGCGGCCTCGTGGCGGGCGGCCATCCCGTCGACCTCGGCCTCGAGGATCGCGTGCACCATCTCGGGGTCGGTCCCGTCGACGACGAGCTGCAGGGCGTTGCGGGTGAAGAGGTCGTCGATCTCGCCGAGCTGGGCGTCGAGGGCGAGCAGGCCCTCGCGCCGGGCCTGGTCGGCGAGGGAGACGAGCATGTCAAGGCGCCCGCGCAGATCGGGGGGTTCGGCGGCGAAGACCATCTTGAAGAGGCCGGGGATGCGCTTCATGGACTGCAGTCCGGTGCTCGCGAGCGTGACCCCCGCGGTCCCGCCCATGATGATGATCAGGGCGGGGAGGTTCAGGAAGGCGGCCGGGCTCGTGCCGTCCATCATCGCGCTCAAGAGCAGCGAAAAGAAGGCAACCCCTATTCCGATGGCGCTCGCGGCCTTCATCGTCCTGGTTCATCGGCCATCGTGGGTGATCCTTCAGTTTTCCCGCGCGATGCCGAGCGGGGGGGTCGAAGCGGTCGAGCGGGGCGTGGGGACCGCCGTGAGGCGACCCGTCTCCTCGCGGGCGCCGCGGGCGCCGGCCTCGCGCTGGGCGCGGCGTCCACGGAGGGCCTCGGAGAGGACCTCCACGCGCCAGGCGCGGACGGCGGCGGCGACCTCCTCGGGGCTCTCGCAGACGACGACCTTGGCGGTGGTGGCGAGCGTGACGACGGTGTCGGGGGTGGACTCGACGGTGACGATGAGGTCGGGGTTGAGCTCGAAGGGCTCCTCGGGGTGTCCGAGGCGGTGGAGGGTGATCATGGGGTGCTCCTCTCCGTTGGGTGCTCCTGTCAGGTGCGCTGCGGTTGGGGGCCCGGCGGGTGGGGCGGCCTCTGGCGCCGCCCCACCCGGGGGTCCTCGGTTTCGTTTCCTCGCGGGTGGTGGTCTCGTTTCCTGGTTGGTCCTCTCGGGTTTCCCTCGGTTTCGCTCCCTCTCGGCCGGGCTAGCCGTGGAGCATGTTCACGACGGTTGACATCATTTCGTCGGCGGTGGTGATGACGCGGGCGTTCGCCTGGTAGCCGCGCTCGGCGGTGACCATGGAGGTCATCTCGGAGGCGAGGTCGACGTTGGACATCTCGAGCTGGCCTCCGACGGTGGGGCCGAAGCCTTCGTTGGAGGGGATGCCGACGATGGGGACGCCGGAGTTGGCGGTTTCGGCCCAGAGGGAGCCGCCGACGCGTTCCAGGCCGGCGCGGTTGGAGAACTTCGCGAGGGTGAGGTAGCCCGCGACGACGTGCTTCTGGTAGGTGGCCGAGGCGGGGTTCTCGTCGGTGTAGCTGACGGAGCCGTCCTCGCCGATGGCGACGTTGGCGGAGCCGGGGGGGACGACGATGTAGGTTTCGGCTTTCCCGGGGGCGTAGGTGGTGCCGGCTTCGGTGACGGTGGCGACGGCTTCGCGGCCGACGACGTAGAGGCCGGACTGGGTGATGAGGAAGCCGTTGGGGTCGGTGGTTAAGTCGCCGGCGCGGGTGTAGTTGACGTTGGTGGGCAGCCCGCTGGTGAAGGGGGCTTTCGCGGGCGGGGTCCCGGAGCCGGCGCGCAGGAAGCCTTCACCCTCGATCGCGACGTCTAAGGGGTTGTTGGTGGTCTGGAAGGAGCCCTGGGTCATTTCGTTGTCGGTCGAGTTGACCCTGACGCCGAGGCCGATCTGCTCGGGGTTGGAGCCGCCGTTGCCGGGGGTGGCCCCGGCGGCGGAGTGGACGAGCTGGTTGAGGGATTCGGCGAAGGTGACGCGCGAGGACTTGTAGCCGATGGTGTTCACGTTCGCGAGGTTGTTGGCGACTGCGTTGAGGGTGGTCTGATTTGCGTCGAGGCCGCTGATCGCGGCGTACATTCCACTGATCATCGTGGGTGCCCTTCCTTTCGCGGCCTCCTCGATGAGGTCCGGCCGTGTTCTTGTTTCGCCGTGCGCCTCATGCTATCACGGCGCTGTCGATGTTGGTGAACACCTGCTCGCGCATGTG
>DASZFE010000246.1:0-8108 GCA_035940155.1 Solirubrobacteraceae bacterium
GCCGCTACGAGGACCGCTTCGAGCGCCGCGGCGGCGAGTGGCGCTTCGCGCACCGCCGGGTGCACTCCGACCGCGTCGGTGACGTCAGCCGCCACGTCCGCCGCACGCCCCCGGGGCGATAGCTCGGCGTCAGACGACCGGCGGCGGCTGCCCGGCCGCACTCGCGGCGAGCGCCGGGTCCCACTCGCACACCAGGCAGGCCTGCTGGAACGCCGACTGGGCGAACTCGAGCGCGAACGCGTACGGATTCTCGGCCGCGACGACGTCGTCCCAGTCGAGGATCTGCTCACCGAGCGTCGCGTCCCAGCGCGCCGCGGCCGGAGCGAGCACGGTCGCCGCGTACGATTCCGCGGCCGGGTGCGCATAGGCGTAGAAGGCCGCCTTCGGGTACCTGGGGTCGCCCGGCCACCAGCCGACCGCGACCTCCTGGGCGTCCATCGCGTTGCGCATGATGAAGTCCCCCGACGGCGGGTCCGCGGGCAGACCGGAGAAGAGGCTCACGGCGAGGTCGAAGGAGCCCCACCACGCGTTGACCGGGGTGGAGCGACCACGGTAGGGCGCGCTAAACGCCGCGAGGACCAGCGCCGCGCGAGTCGCCGCGGCAAAGTAGGAGGCAACCTGATCGGGGTCGTAGTGAGAGTGCTCCTCGTCCTCGTCGAGGGGCACGCTCCACGGGACCTCCTGCGGGGTGGGGTCGATCGCGACCTCGCCCGCGAGGCCACGAACCGCCTCGAGCACCTCGCGCGTGACCTCCCCGACCGGCCGGTCCGGGGTGAGCGGGACACGCCGCACGCCTCCATCGCTGTGCTCCGCGAGCGCCTCGTGCGTTCGCAGGTCGAGCGTGAGCACGAACGCCCCCGAGCCGTCGGGCGCCGGCAGCGGGGCCGTCTCCCAGCCCCGCGCGCTCAGACGCAGCGCCGCGTGCTGTAACTGGGGCTCGGGCGGGGCGAGCCTCGCGGCGAGCTTCCCGAGGACCTGCGTGTGCGCGTGCAGCGTGTCGCACGTCGCACTCCACCGCTCGTAGGAGACCGCCGGCCAGTCCCGCGACATGGCCCCACGCTAACAGGGTCCCGAGGCTCCGTCGGCCCGCAGGCTCATCAGCGCCACCGGGACCGCCAGGCCCGCCGAGCGGCGCAGCGTCGCGATTCGCCGGCCCCGCTGGACCGCGGGCCGGATCGAGCCGACGCGCTCGCCGAGGCCCGCCACCGTTTCGTCGAGATCTCGGACGTTCAGGGCGAGGCCCCAGAAACGAGCGGGCCGGGCGCGATCAGTCTCAAAATCAAATGAGCCCCCCGGCTCCTGCACGACCTCCAGGATCTCCGCCCCCAGCCGGAAGAACGCCTGCCGCGGCGCCCCCGCGGGCGTCGGCTCCTCGCGGATCCTCCGCAGGTCCAGCCCCGCCGCCCGGAGCGTCCGGACGCTCCGATCCAGGTCCGGGGAGAACGCCACCACGTGATCGACCCCCAGCACCCCGTTCGGATGCGCCGGGCCCGGCTCCCGCACCGGGGACTCCGAGCGCACCGTCGGCAGCCCGTCGAGCTCCACCCCCGCGACCCCCCGCAGCGACCAGCGCACGATCCCGCGCCCCTCGCCGCCCGACCCCCGGCCCAGGAGGCGCACCCGCACCCCGCCCAGCTCACAGGACTCCCCCGCGACCTCGAACCCCAGCCCCGCCCACCGCTCGGGCTCGTCGGCGATGAGGAGCTCGTCGATCGAGGGCGCCGGGCTCCGTGGGTCCGTGGCGGACATCCCGCGGAGGATCCCACACGGGGCTCCCGTGAGGGTCTGGTATGAACACTCGATGACCACCATCTGCGAGGACCTCGGACGCTGGGCCGCCGGGCTCTCCGAGGCCGAGATCCCGCGGGCGTCCGCGAGCGCTGCGCGCTCCAGCGCGACTCCGTCCTCGCGGCCGCCCGCGCCGGGGAGCGTGAGGCCGTCAAGCGGAAGATCGCCGCCGTCGGGGCTGCGAGTGGCGCGGGCGGTCGCTGAGTCGCAAGCGAGTCGGCGCCTCTGCGAGCCTCTCAGAGATCCGGCAGATGCTCGATCTCGGGGGAGCTCAGGGCGATCCCGAGGCCGCGCAGGGAGACCCGGCCGGACTGGGGGTAGAAGCACATGTCATTCGGCTCCCGCGTCCCGTAGGCCAGGTAAGTCATCCCCTCCGGCCCCGCGCGGAAGGCGTGCGCGACGCCAGTACCCGCGGGCCGCGCGATCACGTCCCCCGGGCGCAGCGCGTGCTCCTCGGGGCTCTGAGCGCCCCGCCCCCAGAGTTCCAGGTAGCCCGCGCCCCCGAGCACCACGAAGATCTCCTCCTCCGCCGAGTGGCAGTGCGCCGGCGCGGCCCCTCCCCCGGGGGGGAGGACGACGTGGTTCAGGCCCGTCGCGACCGCCCCCGCGGCCCGGCCCACGCGCCGCGCCCGCCCTTCGAAGACCCCCGGGACCTCCGCGAGGGCGACCACGTTGGCGGGGCGATCCGCGCTCGGCGCCGGACACTCCGGCGCGCCCGCCGCGGCCTCGCGCGCGAAGGGCCGATCGCCCTCGCCCAGGGGGACCCAGCGCGGGAAGGACCACGCCACCCCCGCGCGCGGGAGAGCCGTCAGCGCCGCGTCACTCCGCTCGCCGAAGACGAGCACGTCCAGCCCGCCCGCCCCGGCCCGGAGGGTGTGCGCGCCGCGCCGGGGCATGTGCACGATGCAGTCATCCGCACCCACCGCGAAGGTCTCGCCCTCCTGCCACAAGAGCCCCTCGCCGCGCAGGACGAAGAAGATCTCCTCCTCCGTCCCGTGCTCGTGCGCGGGCGTCGAGAAGTGCTCCCCGGCGATCTCGATCCGGCGCAGGCCAACCGTACGCGTCCCTGCCTCACGTCCGAGGTCGTGCCAGATCCCCTTGATGTGCCCCTCCGCGACCGCGCGCGTGGAGCCCTCGTGGAGATTCGCGATCCTCATCCCCGCGCGACCCTATCAGCCGTCGCCTTCCTCGCGGGCGCCGCCGTGGGCGCCATGTCCCGGGAGCTCGTGCGACCCGAGGCGAGCCCGAGGCCACCCTCCGCGAGGCACCCCGCGCGATCGGCCAGCAGGACCGCCCGTGGCGCGCGGACGTCGATCAGGTAGGACTCCCCGTAGGCGCCCCCAACGCCTCCCGCGAGGGGACCCCGCGGACCACACCCAAGGCTCCCCGCGCCCGCGACCGGGACGCCCTGGAGGCCCGGCCCGGAGTAGAAGATCCGCAGCGCGCTCGTCAGGTCGAGAGTCGTGTTCAGCACGGGGACCCCCGGCCCGACCGTCCGCGGGGTCCCGAAGACATAGAGGACCGCCGTCCCCGGGGGGCGCGGGAGCGCCGCATGGAGGGCCGCGAGCAGCCCGCGCTGATCCGCCGCGGCCGCATCCCAGGCGCGAGCATCCGCGGTGCTCCGCACGACGTAGGTCCCGCAGAGCACGAGCGCCGCGACCGACGCCCCCAGGGCCGCGGCCGACGCGGGCAGCCGCAGGAGCCCCGCGAGGATCCGCGCGAGGAGTACGAGGCAGGAGTACACGAGGATCGCGATCCCGATCCCCGCGGCCGCGTTCACCCGGTTCACCGTCCCCAGCGCCGCCGGGGAATAGTGATCGGGCGCCGGCACATACACCGCCCATGCGGCCACCGCCACCAGCGCCCCAGCGCCCGCGATCCCGAGCCAGTGTCCGAGCTCCGCAGGGTTCCCCTCGCCGCCCCGGAGGAACGCCGCGAGGAGGAGGACGGCCGCGATCAACCCCACCCCGAGCCAAGGGCTCAGACCCCCGACCGGCAGGACCCCGGCACCCGCCACCCGCGCCCCCCCTTCGAGGATCTGTGCCAGATGCCCCGCCATCCCCGCCGGGGACTGCATCCGCGAGGGCGTCGCCACGTCGATCGGGAGCACCGCCCGCGCCAGGAGGAGGGTCGCCGCGATCGTGAGGACGTCCAGCGCCCAGCGCCCCCGCGCCCGGCGAAACCCGACCGCGCGCACGTACAGCAGCCCCGCCAGGCAGCCCGCCACGGCGAAGACCTCGTAGCTGAGGACGCTCGCGACGTAGAGCGCGAGCGAGACCCCGTGGAGCGCCAGCGCCCGGGCCCCCGTGCTCTCCAGGGCGCGGAGCGCCAGGATCAACCCGAGCAGCGCCTCCGCGATAGCGAGGCTCGTCAGCGACATGATCCCCCACAGCCACACGCTGTCGCTGAGGGGGAACGCCAGGAAGAGCCCCGCGATCGCCAGCGCATCGCGCGCCGCCAGCCCCAGCCTCCGCAGGAGCGCGTACAGGCACACGGACGACGCCAGGAGCATCCCCGCCGCGAGCGCCAGCCGGGAGGACACGTCCAGGCCGAACGCCTCCCGGAGCGCCGCGTAGTAGAGGACCTGCCCCGGGCGCTGCCCGTAATCGAGCCAGAGGCCGTGCAGCAGGCCCCCCGGCGGCGGGAAGCGCCCGAGCGCCAGCACTCCCCAGTCGTCGTAGTAGGACCCGCCCCCGCCCACGTGCGGGGCGCACATGAGAGCCGTCAACAGCCCCAGCAGGAGCCCGCACGCGAGGATCTCAACCGAGCGTGGAAGAGGCCCCATCCGGCAAGTCTTGCACCGGGTCCGCCGTGCCCGCGGGGCTGGTGCTTTTTGAACGGGCCGTGTCTCGCACGCCCGCGACGAACGCGTCGAGGTCGGTCGCCGCGCGGTCCTCGAGGTCGTCATCGGTGTCTGCGAGCGCACCCCGGAGCTCAAGTCCGACTGGTTCGCGGTCAGCCCCACGCTCTGAGGTTCGGGGCGGGCGGGCCGCTCGCGAGCCAACGCGCCAGGCGCTCAGCGCGACGCCGACCCCGAACGAGATGGCTTCTCCGACGGGCCTCCCTGGCCACCGGCCGCGAAGCCCGGACAGCGCTGGTCTGGCATTAGGATTGACGCCCTGTGGCCAGCGCCCCCCAAAGCTCACGCCCGTGCAGTGGCTGGGATATCGCGCGGCTTGCGTTGTTCGAGCGTCGTCGCGAGCCGCCGCCGGGTGTGTAATGGTCGCCCTCGTAGGCCAGAAATCCGCTCCAGCACTGGTGATTCTCGTGATGGGGATCGTTTGGGCACTATCGAACCCCTTGGTCCGAGACGGGCTTAGTGCGGTTGGGACGTGGGCGATATCGGTTGGCCTGACGCGCTCCTCGCCTGCGTGGATGGTGCTGCTGTCGTGACGGGAGCAGTTAGGCGGCACGGCTCACTGCGGGCGTCTTGGAGTGCGTCCCTTCGGGGACCGCTGGCTCGCAGTCGCCATGTAGAAGCTCCGGCGCGGGATCGAGGCCGTTGGGCCACACCACCGTTCGTGCCTCGTCATCGACCCGGACCTGCCGGAAGTACTCGGGATCGCGCAGGGGCTCCCCAAGCGTCCCGCGCAGCAAGAAGGCACAGTCGACGTCGCGCTCAACATCGTCGTTGAACGCGACCCGCAGGCGATAGCCGTCAGCTAGCGGCTGGACGCTGGTGACTCGGAGCATCGTTCCTTCATGCTAGAGCAGAGGCTCGATCGGCGCCAGGGGCTCCAGCGCCTGGGCGCGGTAACAACACGAGCCCCGCAGGGGCGTTGTTTGCTCTCCGGTGTCCCCTGGGGGCTGGGGTGTCTTGGCGGGCTCCGGTTGTTATCCGTTGCTGGTGCGCCAGTGACCGGCTTGGATCTCGCTGAGGTCGGGGGACCCGGGGAGCTTGCTGCCGAGGCGCTCCATCACGAGGTCCGCGGCGACGGGGACGCTGTACTGGCTTGGTGTGGTGGCGGTCAGCTGGTCGAGGTCGGCGAGGAAGTCGCGGTTCTCGAGCTTCGCGGCGAGGTTGGCTGAGAGATCGTGGTAGCTGAAGATGCCCCCGGCCATGTAGTGCGCGAGGCCGTCGATCACGAGCTGCTCGTTTGGTTCGAGGTCGGTGAGGACGTGCCAGAGGTCGAAGAGGTCACGCCCCTTGCGGCGCTGGTAGAGCGCACGGAGCTTCGTCGCCATCAGCTCCTCGATCTGAAAGGTCCGCACCTCCGCGCGCCCCGACCACCAGCCAGACTCCACCGCATAAGGGAGAGTCGTGCGCGGCAGGAACGACTCGGTCTCAGCGATGTTCATCTCGATCTTGACCCGGATGCGCCCCGGCGCACCGGTCGGCTGGGCGTCGAAGACGATGTGGACCATCTGCCCGCTCTGGGTGGTGCCGTGCTCCACCAGCCCCACGCCGAGGGCCACTTCCCGCAGGGCCGTCAGGTAGGGCTTGATCCCCGAGCGGGTACCGCGGACGTAGTCGAGGTCTTCGGAGTAGCGCAGCGGCAGGGGAAGGTGGAGCTTGTGCAGACAGGTCCCGCCCCGGAAGGCCAGCTCCTCGCCGAGCAGCTCGTGGCCCGCGATCTCCACGATCAAACGGGAGAGCACGAGATCCTGCTCGATCTGGACCTGCGTGGGCCACGGCGCCCGCGAGGCCCACTCGTTCAAGTACGCCTGCGCGATCACAGGTCCGCCTCCACCGAGACATTCACGCGCACCCGCCACTCCCGGTCAGCGCGCCCTCGCCTCGGCCCCGAGGGGGAGAGCAGGTCGGGCTCCCCCAGGTCCAGTCTCGCGGCCAGCCGCAGTGGCCCCAGGTCACCGCAGGTGCCGTAGCGCTCCACCAGCCACCCCGTGCGACGCGCCAGCGCACGACCATAACGGGCCGCGAGAGTCCCGAGCGCCGAGCCCTCAAGCTCCCCGATCCCCGCGAGGATCGTCGCCACGTTGTCCAGCCCCCCACTCGCCCGGGGCTCCCGCACGAGGTCCACCACCGTCGCCTCCCGCGAGGACACCGGGATCGACCCCGTGTGTACAACCACCGGGTCGGTAGGGGTCTCCGCGACGTGTGCGCTGGTGTAGAAGCAGAGACGGACACGCCCAAACTCCCGGTCAAGGACACGCCCGTCGACAATCGACTGAAAGACCTGCGGCGCCTGGTGGGAGGCCCCGTGATACGCCGCCGCGGAGAGCAACGCCACGTAGTAGCGGCGTCCGAGATGACCCATGAGGCTGTCGATGAACCAGTCCGCGGGCACCACCCCCCAGGAGCGGTACTCCGGCGGGACCACCACATACAGGCCCCGCGTCGGAGAGAACACACGCCGCTGCCGGCGCAGGCGCTGAAGGCCGCTCGTGACCGCCGCGTAGCTCAGGCCTGTCAGCTCCATGATCTCCTCCAAGGAGGCGTTGTAGCGCCCACGGGAGATCAGGAGATCCGGGAGGTCATGGATGGGGACTGTTGTGGTCTGCATATGCATCAGTATAGCGATTTTCGATGACTAGATGCAGAAAGATACGGTTTTCATGGGGTCTGGGGACGCCAAGACGTTGCCAGACACGATTCAGGAGCGTCCGCGCCTGGTGATCAGGCCGGGCCGCGCCTGGGTAGAGCACGCCGTGGTAGCTCTCGCGGGGGTCACGCCAGGCGTGGGGCTGGCGGTGGTGGCGGCGTTGCCCAGTTCTCCGAAGCTGTTCGAACCCCAGCACTCCACCTCTTCGCCGGCGAGAACGGAGTAGGCCGATCCCGCGCCGCCAGCGCTGAACCATCCCGTTCAGCCACCATTCTTCCCGAAACTTCTCTGTGCGCAAACCATGCGCTGATAGTCGCACCGCCCGTTAGGTTAACGAAATACCGGGTCCGCCCAGTCGGCCGTTATTGAGTTTAAGCCACTGACGACTGTTACCTTCAGCGTTATTCTAGCCTTGCCTGCAACGTCGGCATGAATGGGACCATCGTGTGCGTATCCTTTCGTATGCCCAGAGCCGACCAAATGGCCGTCGGCAAGCACTTCATAAAAAAGGGACATGTACTTCCACAATGAGTCTGTTTGTTTGTCGTCGTTACCAATGATGGCAGAAAACGTGTGAGCGCCATGTGGAATGGCATAGCTGGCTTCCCATTCAGTACCGATCCAGTTGACTTCGAATTGAAGGCCGTGTTCGTACACGTGCCCCCCAATCGACACATCTCCTGGTGAGACCGGTCCACCATCCTCCTTGGGAAGATCATCCAGATACACCGGTTCAAAAGACCCCGCCATATTTTTTTCCTGCGATTTTTCACCTCCCCACGATTCGAGCTGCCCAATCAGGGGATTACGTTCGCG
>DASZFE010000247.1:0-4438 GCA_035940155.1 Solirubrobacteraceae bacterium
GTGTTGAGGTTGTAGACGTCCTTTGACCAGTTCTGGACGGTGGTGTAACGGGCCTTGGCGCCCTCGTGGACGAAGATCTCGACGACGGCGGAGTGCATGGAGTTCACGGAGTAGGTCTGGGCGGTGCAGCCCTCGATGTAATTAACCTCCGACCCCTCCTCGGCGACGATGAGGGTGTGCTCGAAGGTGCCCTCCCCGGCGCCCTCCATGCGGAAGTAGGACTGCAGCGGCAGGTCGCACTTGACGCCCTTGGGGATGTAGCAGAAGGCCCCGCCCGACCAGACCGCGCCGTGGAGGGCGGAGAACTTGTTGTCCTGCGCGGGGACGCACTTGTTCATGAAGTACTTCTGCACGAGCTCGGGGTACTCGGTGACGGCGGTGTCCATCGAGCAGAAGAGGATCCCCTGCTTGGCGTACTCCTCCTTGAGGCCCTCGTAGACGGGCTCCTGGCGCCAGACGCCGACGACGCCCGCGAGGTGCTCGCGCTCGGCCTGCGGGATCCCGAGATCCTCATACGTTTTCTTCATCTCCTCCGGAACGTCGTCCCAGGAGTCAAAGCGCCCGGCGGTGGGGGGGGAGTAGAGGACGAGGTCGTCGAGGTTCAGGGCGCCGAGGTCCGGGCCCCAGGTCGGGATTGGCTTGCGTTCGAAGATCTCGAGGGCATTGACGCGCTTCTCGGCCATCCAGGCCGGCTCGCCCTTGATCTTGGAGAGCTCGCTGATGACCTCCCGGGAGATCCCCTGGCGCGCCCGCAACTGCCCCTGCTCGTCCTCGACGATCGGGCTCGGCTTCATGATCCTCGTCTGGTCCGTGGTTGCCATATCGCTCCTCGCTGCCAGGTCGCCTGCGAATCCAGTGCTCCAGAGTAGGAATTGTATCGCGCCGGACCCCGGCTGCGGGTGGGGCCTCAGGGCAGCAGCGTGAAGCTGGGTACGTGCCGGGGCCGCACGACGCCGAGGTGGCGGTGGTCCAAGGTGGCGATCTCCCTCGCTCCGTGGCGCTCGGCGAGCGCCACGAGCGACGCGTCCGCCATGCCCAGGGGGAGGTCGATGTACTGCTCCATCAACTCCGCCACGCGCTCCCATTCGGAGTCGAGCACAGGTTCGACGACAAGCTCCCCTATGGCGATCGCACGAGCGAAGGAAAGCTCGGCGTGGGCCCCGATGCGGTCGCTCAGCAGGTAGGAGACCTCCGTCACCACGAGCTCGGGGACCAGGAGCGGCCGCGGGGCCTGGGCCAGCAGATCCACGCAGCGGCGGTGGTCGTTGTCCTGCGTGGCCGCCGCCGCGTACAGCGGCCCGGCATCGACGATCAACACTGCTATGAGGCGGGATGCCGACGGCTGATCGCGGGACCCACGAAGTCCTCCACTCGCCTCGAGGCGTCCGCGGGACTTCCCGTACCGACCGCGAAGAAGGACAGAGCGCCGTTCTGCGCGGGCTCGGGCAGTTGCTCCTCGATCGCGCGTCGGGCGACATCGGCGATCGAGACCCCACGCCGCCTGGCCTCATGCCGCAGGCGCGCATCCAGGTCGTCGGGGAGCATGATCGTCGTACGCCTCATGCATACAGCATAGCGCATATCAGATAAAGCAGGTGCAGACCGAGGGGATAAAGCCTCAGGCGGGCCAGCTGTGGTCGCCAGTGACCGCCCCCCGGACGACCTTGAGGTTGAGCAGGGCGCACTTGCGCCGGGTGGCGGAGACGGGGATGCCGAGGAGCTCGATGAGCCAGTCGGCGTCGAGCTCAGCGACCTCCTCGACCGCCATGCCCTTGAGCTCCTCCGAGGCGATGGAGGCGGCGGCCTGGGAGATGGCGCAGCCGTGGCCCTGGAAGCGGAGGTCCTCGATGCGTCCGTCGCGGACGCGGATCTGCACCCCGAGCTCGTCCCCGCAGAGGGGGTTGTGCTCGTGGTTCTCGAGGTCGTGGGGCTCGAGCTCGCCGAAGTTTCGCGGGCGCTTGTAGTGCTCGAGGATGTAGTCCCGGTAGAGGTCGTCCATCAGAGCGGGTCGTCCATCAGAGCCCGAAGACCTGGCGTCCGTCGATCAGCGCGTCGATCAGCGCGTCGATGTCGGCGGGGGTGTTGTAGACGCCGACGCTCGCCCGCGCCGTGGCGCTCATGCCGAGGCGGCGCATGAGGGGCTGGGCGCAGTGGTGCCCGGCGCGGATGCAGACCCCGCAGCGGTCGGCGAGCTCGGCGACGTCGTGGGGGTGGATCCCCTCGATCGAGAAGGAGGCGAGCCCCCCGCGGCGCTCGGGGTCGGGGGGGCCGACGACGCGCAGCCCGGGGACCTCGGCGAGCCGCTGCAGGAGGTGGGCGGTGAGGGCGAGCTCGTGGGCGCGGACGCGCTCCATGCCGAGCCCGGCGAGGTAGTCGACGGCGACCCCGAGGGCGACGGCCTCGGCGATCGGGGGGGTCCCGGCCTCGAACTTGTAGGGGAGCTCGTTCCAGGTGGCCCCGTCGAAGTCGACGGAGGCGATCATGTCCCCGCCGGTGAGGAAGGGCTCCATCTCCTCGAGGATCTCCCGGCGACCGTGCAGGACGCCGATCCCGGTGGGCCCGAGGGCCTTGTGGCCGGTCCAGGCGTAGAAGTCGGCCCCGAGGGCCTCCACCTCGACGGGGATCTGCGGGACGGCCTGAGCGCCGTCGACGAGCGAGAGGGCTCCGGCGGCGCGGATCTTCCCCGTCATCTCGGCGACGGGGTTGATCGTCCCTAGGACGTTTGAGACGTGGGTGAAGGCGACGAGCCGGACGTCCCCGCGCTGGAGCTCGGAGTCGAGCTGGTCGGGGTCCAAGAGGCCGTCCCCGTCGACCTCCAGATACCGGAGCGCCGCGCCGCGCTCGCGGCAGAGGACCTGCCAGGGGACGATGTTGGCGTGGTGCTCCATGGTCGTTATGAGCACCGCGTCGCCCGGGCCGATGTTCGCGCGCCCCCAGGCGTAGGCGACGAGGTTGATGGCCTCGGTGACGTTCTTGGTGAAGATCGTCTCGGCGGGCTCGGCGTGCGTGAAGGCGGCGATCCGCCCGCGGGCCCGGTCGTAGGCGGCGTCGGCCTCGCGGGCGAGCCCGTAGACCCCCCGGTGGACGTTGGCGTTGTGCGCGCGCAGGTGCTCGGCGAGGGCGTCGATGACCACGGCGGGCTTCTGGGAGGTGGAGGCGGAGTCGAGGTAGATCAGGGGCCGTCCCTCGGGCTCGCGCGCGAGGATCGGGAAGTCCCCGCGGACGTCGAGCTCGGCGGCTCCCGCCGGGCCGGCGCTCACGGCGGCATTCGGCGCGGCGACGCGCTCGGCGGGGGCGCCCGGAGCGGCGGGGCTCTCAGCGGCTGCTCGCATAGGCCTCGATGTCCTCGCGGGCGGCGGCGAGCTTCGCGGCGATCTTGGCGCGGACGAGCTCTTCCAGGGGCTCGTCCTCGAGCTCGGAGAGGAGGGGCTCGAAGAAGCCCTCGACGATGACGCGGACGGCGCTCTGGCGGTCGAGGCCGCGGGTCTGCATGTAGTAGATGGCGTTCTCGTCGAGCTCTCCGACGGTGCCTCCGTGGGAGGCGGAGACGTCGTCGGCGGCGACGAGGACGGAGGGAATGACGTCGAGGCGGGCCTTGGGGGATAGCATCATGGAGTGGATCTGCAGATAGGTGTGGGTCTGCTGGGCGCCGGGGTCGATCTGGATGAGCCCCTCGAAGCTCGCGCGGCTCTCCCCGGTGGCGGCGCCGCGCCAGTGGACGTCCCCGCCGGAGGGGCCGGTCTCGTGGAGGTCGACTGCGAAGAGGTCGAGGTGCTCGGAGCGCTCCGTGAAGAAGAGCCCCCGGAAGGCCATGTCACCGCCGGGCTCGCTGACGGCGAGCTCGAGGTGCTGGCGCACGAGGTGCCCGCCCAACAGCGCGGGGAGCCAGTGGCAGTGGGCGTCGCGCCCGACGCCGACGAAGCGGGTGGAGACGTCGTGGACCTCGCCGGGGCCCCAGTCCTGAATCTGGGCGAGGCGGCAGCGGGCGCCGTCCTGGAGGTACATCTCGAAGGCGCCTGCGTGGAGCGCCTGTCCCTCGAAGTCCTCGGCTAGCCCGTGCTCGTGGACGCGGAACTCGCTCCCGGCCCCGCCGACGACGAGGGTCCGCCCGTACTGGGCGACGCCGGGACCCCCGATGGCGTGGACGATCTCGAAGGGCTCCTCGACGCGGAGTCCCGGGGGGACGTGGAGGAAGACCCCGCCGCTCCAGAGGGCGGCGTTGGCGGCCTCGAGCTTGTGGCGGTCGTGGGGGAGGCGCCGGGAGTACCACTGGGTGAAGAGCTCGGGGTGCTCGCGGGCGGCGTCTTCGAGGGAGCAGAGGAGGACGCCCTGGGCGGCGAGCTCGGGGTCAAGCTCGATCCAGACGAGGGAGCCGTCGAGCTGGACGATCCGCCCGGCTCGGGGGCGCTCGGGGAGGGCGCGGGAGACGACTGCGGGG
>DASZFE010000248.1:0-4873 GCA_035940155.1 Solirubrobacteraceae bacterium
GTGCAGGTAGGCCCTGAATGAGATCCGCACGCGCGTGCCTTCCAGGATGATGCTGGCGCGGACGCGCCCGGAGAGCGTGCCGTAGCCGTGGCCTTCCTCGATCAGCGTGTTCATCGAGCTGCCCACGAGGGCCATGCGAGCGGAACCGTTCACCGAGAGGGTCCTCGCCACGCGGGCGTCGGGGACGGAGAGGAGGGCGCCCTGGGCCCGGGCGAGGGTGCTCAGGGCAGGTGGGGTCAGCGCGAGCGCACAGACGCTCACGGCCATGACTATGCGATGGCGATTCATGAAACGGCTCCTTTCGAGCTTTGGCTTGATTACCGCGGGACCGCTCGGGTCCCGGACGCCGGGATCGGGCGATCCGGCGCCGATGAGCCACCCGGAGGAGCTAGCCGGGGCGCTCTGGCATCAAGAGGAACGGCTCCGGACCGCACGACTGGCTCACCAGCCGCACGCGGCGCCGCGTCCACGGTACTCCCATCGCCAGGAGGCCCGCGAGGGTGAGGAAGACCGAGAAGGCGAACCCCGAGGAGGAGCCCGCTGCCGAGGAGAGCCCCCCGCCAGGCGCGGGGGCCACGGGCGAAGGCGCCTCCGGACTCGCCGATCCGCCGCCGTGCCCGCCACGCCGGGCGTCTGTCATATCCGCGATCCTTCGAAGAAGAGCCGAGGAGCCTTCGATCGCGGCCGGAAACGTCATTGCGAGGGGCGCCATGGGGGCGAGGGACGCCGGGGTCGAGCTCGCGGCGGCGTGGATCGATGGTGAGGGTCCCGTTTGGCCCGACGTCCGCGACGGCGCCGAGACCGTCGTGGGAGCCGGCGCGGCGATTGGGTAAGTCCGGGACCCAGCGGTGGGGATGGTCTCGGAAGGTGCGTTGCGGTAAGGCGTGCTCTCAGAGACGATGGGGCCCTTTGCAGGGGAGGAGGCCGAAGGGGGCGCAGAGGGCGAAGAGGGCGAAGAGGGAGCCGGACCGGCGGGAGTGGGACTGCTTGCCGGCGAAGAGACGCCGGACACCGGGACGCCGTGGCTGGGGGGGTTCGCCGCGCTCGCGACGGTCGTGACAGCATCGCCGACGACCGGGTTCGAGGCCGCGACGGTCTGGGCGGTCTGGGTCACGGCGCTCACCGTCTTGGGCACGGCAGCGGCCGCCAGATCTTTTACTGGCTGGGCCGCGGTGCTCGCGACCTGCGCGACGACGCCCACGGTCTTCTCAGGCAGCGTGCTGGCCGTGTCCGCCACCACACGGGTGGCGTTGGCGAGCGTTGTGGGGGTGGTGACGCCGTGTACGGCAGCCTGGCCCGCGGACGAGACGGCGCCGGCGAGAGTCAGAGGGCTCGCGGCGGCGGGCGCGCTCCAGGCGAGCGCGGCGAGCAGGACGAGCAGGACCGGCATCGCCAGCCGGGCGATCGCTCCACGGGGAGAGGGATCTCTGCCGAGCACGGTGAGGATCAGCAGAGTGTATTCCTCTTTGCCGCATGGGCCGGACTGTCTCGAACTCCCGTCCAGTCGTCGGCGGGCCACGCAGGGGGGGATCGCCGGATGGGGCGCAGGACGCCGATCTGCCTGGTCGCCCCTCGTTCGTGGCTTCGTGCAAGTATGGCCCCATGATCGTCGAACGCGCGATGCACCCGCAGTTCCTCTCGAACACCTACCTCGTCGCCGACGGGGAGGGGGGGCCGGCGTTCTTCATCGATGCGGGGGGTCCGGTGGAGCCGCTGATCGAGGCCGCGGATCGCCTGGGGCTCGCGCCGACGCACGTCCTGCTCACACACCACCACTACGACCACGTCTGCGAGGTCGGGGAGCTGCGCGAGCGCTGGCCCGAGCTCGAGGTCCTGATCCACCCGCTCGAGCGCGAGCTGCTCGTCGCGGGCGCGACCGCGGGGGCGGGCGGAGGCGGGGGAGGCAACGGGAGCGCCCTCGCCGGCGCAACCGGGGTCGTGGATGCCGGCCAGAAGCTCGGCTTCGGCGCCCTGGAGGTCCACCCGCTCCACACCCCCGGGCACACCCTCGGGATGCTCTCCTTCCTCGTCGGCTACCCCGGTGGCGGCGGGCGCGGCCAGTCGAGCGCGGCCCCCGGAGGCTTCGTCGGCAAAGACGCCGCGGTCTTCACCGGAGACACCCTCTTCCGGGGCTCCGTCGGCGGGGTCCGGGCACCCGGGCACACCACCTACGCGGACCTGAGGGACTCGATCATGGGGACCCTCATGGAGCTCCCCCCCGAAACGATCATCTACCCGGGCCACTCCGACGCGAGCACCGTCGAAGAGGAGTGGGAGCACAACGCCTTCATCCGCGTCTGGCGCGGCGTCGACCCGCAGGGCTCGGGGGCCTGTACCGCGCTCGGAGAGCCCGCGACGCTCGTGCTCCTCGGTCTCGACTACGACGGCGGGAGCAAGGCGTGGGTGCGCTGGCCCGACGGCTCCGACGACATCGTGCCCGGCTCGCGCGTGCAACGTCGGTAGAGATCCGAGTCGAAGATGGCACGCGAAAAGATCCCCACCTCCCGGGTACGCCGCTCGGCGACCGTCGGGCGCCTCGCGGCCAGCGAGGCCGTCAAGCAGTTCGGGACCCGCGCCGCGAACGTCACGCGCAGCGAGGAGGAGGCCCAGGAGGCCCTCGGGCGCCGGCAGCTGGAGACCGCCAAGCAGATCGTCGCGGTGCTCGGGACGATGAAGGGCGCGGCGATGAAGCTCGGGCAGGTCCTCTCCTTCCTCGACGTCGGCCTCGTCCCGGAGGAGCACCGCGAGGAGTTCCAGCGCGAGCTCGCAAAGCTCCGCGACGCTGCGCCCACGGTCTCCTTCAAGCAGATGCGCCGCGTCATCGAAGACGACCTCGAAGGCCGTCTCCCCGGGATCTTCGAGGAGCTCGACGAGGAGCCCGTCGCCGCGGCCTCGATCGGCCAGGTCTACCGCGCGAGGCTCCGCGAGGACTCGCGCGAGGTCGCCGTGAAGGTCCAGTACCCCGGCGTCGCCGCGGCTGTGCGGGCGGACATGCAGAACCTCGACATCATCCTCCGCCTCCTCAAGCGCATGACCCCCCAGCTCGACGTCCGCGCCGTCGCCGCGGAGATCCGGGGGCGGATCGCCGAGGAGCTCGACTACGAGCTCGAGGCCCAGAACCAGCGCTCGCTCGCGCGGATCTACCGCGGCCACCCCTTCATCCACGTCCCCGACGTCCTCACCGAGCTCTCCCGCGAGCACGTCCTCGTCACCGACTTCGTCCGCGGCGCCGGCTTCGAGGAGCTCAAGGGCCGCCCCCGCGAGCAGCGCGACCGTCTCGGGGAGATCCTCTTCCGCTTCTTCCTCGGCTCCCTCTACCGCCACCGGCAGTTCTCCGGCGACCCCCACCCCGGCAACTTCCTCCTGGAGCCCGACGGTCGCGTCGCCTTCCTGGACTTCGGCCTCTTCAAGCGCCTGGACCCCGCCCCCGTCGAGCTCGAGCTCGCCTGCCAGCGCGCCGTCTGCGAGGGCGACGCCCCCGAGCTCCACCGCCTCCTCGCCGAGTCGGGCTTCCTGCCCGAGCCCGCCCGCGTGGACCCCGACGAGCTCCTCGCCTTCCTCGAGGACGGCATCGGGTGGTACGCCACCGTCGACGAAGTCCTCGAGCTCACCCCCGAGATGGCCACCCAGGTCATGATCGACAGCTCCGACCCCCGCTCGCGGCACTTCCGCACGATGCGCCACCAGCACATCCGCCCCGAGCACCTCATGGGGCGGCGCATGGAGATGCTCACCCTCGCCGTCCTCTCCCAGCTCCGCGCCCGCGCCAACTGGCACCGGATCGCCCGCGAGTGGATGTACGGCGAGGAGCCCGTCACCGAGCTCGGCCGCCAGGAGGCGGAGTTCTACGCCGGCGGGCCTCTCGTCGCGGGCTGAGCGGGTCTGCCCGCGCGGGGCCGCTCGCGGGCGGGGCTCGTGGCCGCTCAGACGGTCTGGATCTGCACGAGGCTCGTCGTCCCGGGGCGCCCGCTGGGGAGGCCCGCGGTGATCCCGACGCGCTGGCCCCGTTTGCACCACCCGAGCTCCACGACCCGCTGTGCGGCCTCCGCGATCAGCCCCTCGGTTGTCTCGTGGCGGGGCATCGAGGCGGCCCGCACGCCCCACATGAGCCCGCAGCGGCGGACCGTCTCGCGGCCGGGGGAGAGCGCGTAGATCGGCACGCTCGGGCGGTGCGCGGAGACCAGCCGCGCGGAGCGCCCCGAGAGGGTCGGGACGACGAGCGCGTCCAGGCGGAGCTCGCGCGCGGCCACGCAGACGCTGTGCGCGAGCGTGTACGCCGGGTCGGCGTGCAGGCGTCGCACGCGGCTCGCGTTCCAGAGCTCGTAGGGCACGATCGACTCGGCCTGTTCGGCCACGGAGGCCATCATCGCGATCGACTCCACCGGGTAGGCGCCCACGGCGGTCTCCTGCGAGAGCATCACCGCGTCGGTCCCGTCGAGGATCGCGTTCGCCACGTCCGCGACCTCCGCGCGCGTCGGGCGCGAGGAGGTCACCATCGAGTCGAGCATCTGCGTCGCCGTGATCGACGGTCGCGCCAGCCACCCCGCGAGCCGCAGGAGCTCCTTCTGGACCACCGGGACCCGCTCGATCGGGAGCTCGATCCCGAGGTCCCCGCGGGCGATCATCACGCAGTCCGCCGCCCTCAGGATCTCTTCCGCGCGGTCCACCGCCTGGGGCTTCTCGATCTTCGCGATCAGCGGCAACCGCGTGTGGCCGCGCACGAGCTCGACGTCCTCGGGGCGGCGCACGAAGGAGAGCGCGACCATGTCGACCCCGATCGACTCCCCGTGGCGCAGGAGCGCGAGGTCCTCCTCGGGGACCGCCGGGAGGTTGTCGATCGGCCCCGGGATGTTCACCCCCTGGCGCGAGGCCA
>DASZFE010000249.1:0-3938 GCA_035940155.1 Solirubrobacteraceae bacterium
AGGTCGATGTGGTCGACCGCGAGGACCTCCTTGTAGCGCTTGACCAGCCCGCGCGCCTTGACGGGCGCTGTGGCCTCGCCCTCGGCGTCGCTCACGCTAGAGGCCCCGCGCGAAGGACTCGATGGCTGCCGGCGTGACCGACCCGACGAGGAGGTACCTGACGCTGCCCCGCTCGAAGCTCAGGAGCGTCCCCAGGGCGGTCGGGAGCTCGGTGGCGCCGACCCCGTTGATCTTGACCTGCGGGAGCCCTTCGGGCAGGGAGGCGCTAGGCTTGCCCGAGGCGCTCTTGGCCTGGCCTTCGATGACGGTGATCCCGGCGAGCCCTTCGCCGTGGGTGCTGACCTTTGGAGGGCTCTCGCCGCCCCGGGTGGGCGGGGGGGTGGACTTCGAGCCGTGTTCTTCGGGGAGGGTCACTTCTTCGACCTTCGCGCCCGCGGGCGGGGTGAAGTCGACCGCGGAGCTTTCGACGGGACCGTAGGAGATTTCGCTCGCCGCCAGTTCCATCACCGGGGCGGAGCTCGTGGTCGAGTAGATCGCCGCGCGCAGCGGGGCGCCGTTGCTCGCGTCGAAGGAGAGCTCCCCGCCCGCCACGAGCCCGCCGTCGTGGGCGGGGGAGACGCGCACCGTGTACGCGGGCTGCCCGGCCACGTCGGTGGGGGTGGCGCCGGAGAAGGTCGCGTGGGGCGCCGCTTTGGCGATGGCTTCCTGGATCTCCTGGGCCGTGGGGACCTTGCCGTGGGGGTCGGCGCCCGCGTTCGAAGGTTCCGAGCCGGCGTCGCCCGAGCCCTGGGCGCCCGCCGCGGCCGAGCTCTGCCGCGGTGTGTAGCGGTAGAGCGTGTTGGTCGAGGCGTCGTAGAAGGAGAGGGTGTGCCCGTCGTAGACGAGCTGGCTGTCGCCCTTGTCGGACTGGAGCTCCAGGCGCGCCCTGCCGTCCGCGGCGATCCAGAGTCGCCCGGAGGCGCCCGTGACGAGCGGGCTCGACGCCAGGCCGCCGCCCGCGCCTCCGCCCGCGAGGCTCGCGCCTTCGATGAGGTGGTTCGTGAGCTGGATTCGCGCGGTCACTCCCTGGATCGGCTGCCCGCCCGCCCCGGCGAGGGCGTCGTGGAGGGCCTCCGCGAGGGGCTTCGCGGGCGGCGTGGGGCCGGAGCCGAGCCCGAGCGCGAACGCCGTGAGGCTGGAGCCCGCGATCAGGACGAGGGCGATCAGGAGGACCAGGCGCGAGAGGGGGGCGCGACGGAGAAAGTTGGCAGGGTGCCTCACGGGGCTCGCTTCCTTCGGAGCTTGACCCTCCCCAGGCTAGCGCGATTGATAACGGGATCCTGAAGGACGCATAAGTGTGAGAGGGCTCTCACGGTCCCGCCCCGCTCGGCTCACGGTCCCGCCCCGTCCAGGGCTCCTATATCCTCCCCGGCCGATGGCGGTCGGCTTTGTCCTGATCTGGGTCATCCTCGGGCTCGGGGTCTTCTTCGTCGCGATGCGCGGCGGGCCGCGCGGTGCGCGCGAGGCGCTCCACGTCGAGTCCAGGGCGGGGAGGCGCCTGGTGACCGCCGGAGTCCTCGTCCTCCTCGCCTTCGGGCTCGTGGTCCCGGCGCTCGTGATGACCCGCAACGGCGAAAGTCGGGCGAGCGTGGGCGTGGGCGGGGTCCACCTGAACGCCGAGGAGCAGCACGGGCGCTACCTCTTCTCGCAGTCCTGCGGGGTCTGCCACACGCTCGCCGCGACGAGATCCGTCGGGCGGATCGGCCCGAACCTCGACGTGCTCCTGCCGGAAAAGAGCCTCACGGTCGCGGGCCGCCGGGCGCTCGTCCTGAGCGCGATCGCCGAAGGCCGCGCGCGGGGCCTCGGGCAGATGCCCGCGCTCCTCTACCGCGGGCACGACGCGGAATCGATCGCGGACTTCCTCGCGACCGTCGCGGGCCACTGAGCCCGCGGCCCTTCCCGAAAGTTCGCCCAAACTCCGCACAAAGCTTCCCCAAGGCCGACCTTTCTCCGTCCGCAACCGCAGGTAGGATCGCTCGCGATGTCACGACAAGCCGAGGCCCGGGTCTGGTGGGCCGATGTCGAGGACGTTCGCGAGCGCATCGAGCGCCGCCGTCTGGTGGAGTCCGCGGCGGAGCGGCGCGCGAGCAGCGCGCGGGCGCGACGCGGCGCCCACGAGCCCGTGGCGGTCGAGCGGGGGCCGCGCCGGACGGTGAGCATCAGCGGCCACGCGCGCGCTCCGGTGGGCGTCTCCCCGCGGCGGATCGCCGAGCGGGGGCTCGCCGAGCAGGGCCTCCCCACGCGCGGGGCGCCGCGCCTGCGGCGCGGGCGGCGCAGGCCGCGGCGACGGCCGGTGGACCGGGTCGGCGGGCGGCCGGACCGGCTCGCGGGGTGGGCGGTCGCGTTGGGCCTGCTGATGATGTCGCTGGCGATGATCAGCGGGCACGGCTAGGGCGCTCGACGGGCGCGCGGTTTGGACAGCCGTCGATGGCGGCGCCGCGATCCATCTACTAAGGTCCGGGCGGATGGCCGACCAGCCCCGGACCGCGGAGGACGTGAGGGCGCTCGTGGGGGAGCGGGATATCCGCTTCATCAGGTTCTGGTTCACGGACGTCCTGGGGCGGCTGAAGTCCTTCTCGATCAACGCGCAGGAACTCGAGGAGGCCTTCGAGGCGGGGATGGGCTTCGACGGCTCGTCGATCACGGGGTTCAACGCGATCGAGGAGTCGGACATGATCGCGATGCCGGACCCGAGCACCTTCGCGGTGCTGCCGTGGCGCCCGGAGGAGCAGGGGGTGGGGCGGATGTTCTGCGACATCCTCACCCCGGAGCGGACGCCCTACGAGGGGGACCCGCGCCACGTGTTGCGCCGGGCGCTGGAGCGAGCGCGGGGGCTGGGCTTCGACACGTTCAACGTGGGGCCGGAGCTCGAGTACTTCCTCTTCCGGGACTCCCACTCCACGGAGGTGCTGGACCGGGGCGGGTACTTCGACCTGACGACGCTGGACGCGGGCTCGGACGTGCGCCGGGAGACGGTGCTGGCGCTGGAGCAGCTGGGGATCCACGTGGAGTACACCCACCACGAGGTGGGCCCGAGCCAGCACGAGATCGACATGCGCTACGCGGGCGCGATGAAGATGGCCGACGACTGCATGACCTACCGGATCACGGTGAAGGAGTACGCGATGAAGTACGGGTGGCATGCGACCTTCATGCCCAAGCCCCTCTTCGGGGAGAACGGCTCGGGGATGCACACCCACCAGTCGCTCTTCTCCGAGGGGGAGAACGCGTTCTTCGACGCGGAGGACCCGTACTTCCTCTCCGACGTCGGCCGGGCGTTCATCGCGGGGCAGCTGAAGCACGCGCGGGAGATCTGCTCGATCTTCGCGCAGTGGGTGAACTCCTACAAGCGGCTGGTCCCGGGCTTCGAGGCGCCGGTGTACGTGGCGTGGTCGCGCCGGAACCGCTCGGCGCTCGTGCGCGTGCCCCTCTACCACCCCGGACGCGAGCGCGCGACGCGGATGGAGCTGCGCTGCCCGGACCCGGCGTGCAACCCCTATCTGACCTTCGCGGCGTTGCTGCAGGCGGGCCTGGAGGGGATCGAGAAGGGCTACGAGCTCCCGGAGCCGATGGACAAGAACCTCTACCACCTCTCCGCCGAGGAGCGCCGCCGCCTCGGCGTGGAGCAGCTCCCGGAGACCCTCGGGGAGGCGATCGAGCTGACGGCGGAGTCGGAGCTCGTTCTACGCACGCTCGGTGAGCACATGTTCAATCGCTACATCGAGATCAAGCGCCAGGAGTGGGACGACTACCGGGTGCAGGTCACGCCGTGGGAGCTCGAGCGCTACCTGCCGGTGCTCTGAGCACGCGGCGGCCATAGTGGGCGATGGCTCCGGCGCCGAGAATCACCGTGGTCGGCTCCGCCAATACCGACCTGGTCGCCCGCACTGAACGTCTGC
>DASZFE010000250.1:0-3449 GCA_035940155.1 Solirubrobacteraceae bacterium
CACACGCGGCTGACGGCCGGCGGGAGGTCTGTGGGGCTCCCGGAGGGACAGATGGGCAACTCCGAGGTCGGGCACTTGAACCTCGGCGCGGGCGCGGTCGTGCGCCAGGACCTCACGCGGATCGACGACGCGGTCGAGGACGGCGTGCTCGGCGAGAATGCGGTGATCGGCGACGCGCTCACGGGCTCCGAGCGGGTGCACCTGATCGGCCTGGTCTCCGACGGGGGCGTGCACTCGAGCCTCGAGCACCTGCGCGCGCTGATCGCCCTCGCGGGGACGCTCGGGACCTCCGAGCTCGTGATCCACTGCTTCACCGACGGCCGCGACACGCTGCCGCACGCGGGGGTCGAGTTCGTGGAGGAGGTCGAACGGTGGTGTGAGGAGGAGGGGCCGCGGGGGGCGACGGGGAGGGCGCGCGTGGCGAGCGTGATCGGGCGCTTCTGGGCGATGGACCGCGACCGGCGCTGGGACCGGGTCCAGGCGGCGTACGACCTGCTCGTGCACGGGCGCGCGGAGCACCGGGGCGAGAGCGCCGTGGAGGTCGTGCGCGCGGCCTACGAGCGCGGGGAGGGCGACGAGTTCATCGCCGCGAGCCGAGTCGGAAGGGAGGGCTTCATCCGTCCGTGGGACAGCGTCCTGTGCTTCAACTTCCGTCCTGACAGGATGCGCGAGCTCACGCGCGCGCTCGCCGAGCCGAGCTTCGGGGAGGGCCGGGAGGAGCTCCCGGGCTGGCGCGGGCGCGGGGGGATCGAGCCGGTCGATCGCTACGCGACGATGACCGAGTACGACGAGGACTGGTCCTATCCGGTCGCCTTCCCTCCCGAGCACCCACCCGTGACGCTCGGGAGCGTCCTCGCGGCGAGCGGCGCGAAGCAGCTCCACGTGGCCGAGACCGAGAAGTACCCGCATGTGACGTACTTCTTCAACGGCGGCGAGGAGGCCCCGTACGAGGGGGAGCGCCGTGAGCTCGTGGACTCCCCGCGGGAGGTCCCGACGTACGACCTGAAGCCCGAGATGAGCGCCCGGGCGGCCACCGAGGCGTTCCTGCGGGCTTGGCGCGAGGAGCGCCCGCGCTTTGCGATCGTGAACTTCGCGAACGCCGACATGGTCGGTCACACGGGTGTGATCCCCGCCGCCGTGAAGGCCGTGGAGACGGTCGACGAGTGCCTCGGGGAGGTCGTCCGCGCGGTCCACGAGTCCGGCGGCGCGTGCGTGATCACCGCCGACCACGGCAACGCGGACAACATGCTCGAGCCCGACGGCGGCCCGAACACGGCGCACTCGCTGAACCCGGTACCGCTGATCGTGACCGTGCCGGGGCTCTCGCTCCTTGCCGAGGGGGGCATCCTCGCGGACGTCGCGCCGACCGTGCTCGAGCTCCTGGGAATCGAGCAGCCCGAGCAGATGTCCGGGAGCTCGTTGATTGCGGGCCGGGAGGGGGAGTGAGGGAAGAAGAGGCACGCCCGGGGAGCACGCGCTCGCAACGGCTCCTCGGCCTGGTCTTCATCGCGGCGGGCGTAAATCACTTCGCGATGCCGCGCGCGTACGAGCGGATCGTTCCGCCGGGAATCGGAGACGCCGGGAGGCTCGTTGCGGTGAGCGGGGCCGCGGAGATCGCGGGCGGACTCGGGGTGCTCCTGCGCCCGACGCGCCGCCCGGCGGGCCTGGGGCTCGTCGCGCTGCTCGTGGCCGTTTTTCCCGCGAACCTCCACATGGCCCTGAACCCGGGGGAGTTCCCGAAGATCCCACGCTGGGCGCTGCTCGCGCGCTTGCCGCTGCAGCCGCTGATGATGTGGTGGGCGTGGAGCGCGACCCGCGCGAGCTGAGCTCCGCGCTGCTATATGTTGGCTTTAGAGAACGCTTAGCTTCAAGCTCGGAACGTCCGCAGTCCGACCGCAATGACCACCGCTACCGCCGTCAAGATCGTCCCCGCCGCGGAGACCCTCAGCGAGGGGGAGCTGCGGGCGCTGCGTGGCCTGATGCGCGCGCACGCCGCGCTCGCCAAGCGCCTGGACGCCGAGCTCGAGCGCGCGCACGGGCTGCCGCTGAGCTCCTACGAGGTCCTGCACCACCTCCTGCACGCCGAGGCCGGGCGGATGCGGATGTGCGAGCTCGCCGAACGCGCACAGCTCTCCCGCAGCGGCCTCACGCGGCTCGTGGACCGTCTGGAACGCGAGGGCCTGTTGAGCCGCTGCTCCTGCGAGCAGGACGCCCGGGGGGCCTTCGCGTGCCTGACCGACCTCGGCCGCGAGCGCCTCGGCGCGGCCCGGGGGACGCACCTGCGGGTCGTCCACGAGCAGTTCCTCTCCCGCTTCTCCGAGGGCGAGCTCGGCTGGCTCGCGGAGATGTGGGATCGCATCGCCCCGTGCTCCTGAAGCGACGTCTCGGGCCTCAACCGGCAGGTGCCGTTCAACGGGACCAATTGGTGCCATATTGCGGCACTATACGGTGCTATATTATGGCACCCATGAGCAGCCCGTTCATCTACGAGGACCCGCTCGAGCCGCCCGAGGCGCTTGCCGGCCGGGCCGTCGAGCTGGCCCTGTTGCGCGATCGCATCGCCGAGACCCGCAACAGCCGCCTCGAGGGGCCACGCCGGTACGGCAAGACGTCGTTGCTCAAGGCTGCGCTCGCGGCTGCAGAGAGGGATGGCTTCGTGCCGATCTACGTGAACTTCCTGGGCGTCCTGACGGCGTCTGACGTGGCCGAGCGCATTGAGCGGGCCTACCGCGAGCAGCTCGACGGACGTCTGAGGCGCTGGTTCGCGGGTGTCGTATCGACGCTCCGGCCGCGCGTGAAGGCGGCGCCCGCGGGGGTTGGCGTCGAGGTGGCGCCCGAGACACAAACGCCGGGCTTGCTGGATCGGCTCGCGTTGCCGCGCCGGTTGCAGGAGCGTTACGGGCGTCAGTGCGCTATCGCGTTCGACGAGTTCCAGGATGTCGTGCGGGTCGGGGACGCCCTGACCGGGACGATCCGCTCTGAGCTCGAGCAGCACGGCAAGGTTGCCGCCTACATGTTCTCGGGGTCTCACCCGGGCCTGATGCGCGACCTCTTTTCAGATCGCCGCCACGCGTTCTTCGCGCAGGCCAAGCCCATAGATCTCCCGCGGCTCGGCGCGGAGGACCTGGCCGAGTACATCGGGTCTCGGTTCGAGGGCGGCGGCCGCGACCCCGGCGAGGCGCTCGAGTCGCTGCTGCGGATCGCGGACGGGCACCCACAGCGCGCGATGCTGCTCGCGCACCATCTTTACGAGAGCACGAGGCCCGGGGCGACCGCGACGGGCGAGGAGTGGGTCACGGCATTCGCGTGCGCGACGCACGATGCCAACCCGGAGGTCCAGGCGGCGTGGGACTCTCAGAACAACAGCGAGCGGCGGCTGATGGCCGTGATCTCAGAGCGAACGACCCCGCTGCAGGGCCGCGTCGCGCGCGAGTGCTACGGGGTCAGCA
>DASZFE010000251.1:0-3333 GCA_035940155.1 Solirubrobacteraceae bacterium
TTGTCTTCACCTGCAACCACTGCCCCTACGCGCTCGCCTGGCACGAGCGGATCGTGAATGTCGCGCGCGACTACGCCGAGCGGGGCGTCCGGGTCCTGGCGGTCAACCCGAACGACGCCGAGCGCTACCCGCGGGACTCCCCGGAGGCGATGCGCGCCCGGGTGCAGCGGGGGGATTTCGACGGGGTCCCCTACCTCCGCGACGAGTCCCAGGAGGTCGCCCGGGCCTACGGCGCGAAGACCACCCCGGACATCTTCCTCCTCGACGCCGAGGGGGTCCTCCGCTACCGGGGCGCCCCCGACGCCGACTGGGAGGACCCCGCGCAGGACGCGGCCCTCCTGCGCGGCGCCCTCGACGCGGTCCTCACGGGCCGCGACCCCGACCCGCTCGAGACGCCCCCCGTGGGCTGCTCGATCAAGTGGAAGGCCTGAGAAGGCCCCTCGGAGATCCCCTCCAGCGTGACCTCCCGCGACCGGCTGGGCGTCTTCTCGCGTCGCGTCGCCCCGCTCCCCGGAGACGTCCTGGTCGCCGTGGGCACCCCCACCGCCCTGGAGCGCCTGGAGGACGTCTTCAAGACCGACGGCTGAGCGCCAGCACCGCGACGTCGTCCCGTCGGACCCCCCGGGAGAAGTCGCCGAGGGCCTCGTCGATCCGTCCGACGAGCTCCTCGGGCGCGAGCGTCCTGTGCGTCGCCAGGAGCTCCCGCAGGCGCTCGGAGCCAAAGCGCTCCCCCTTCTCGCCCACCGTGTCCGTCACGCCGTCCGTGTACAGCAGCAGCGTCTCCTCGGGCCCGAGCTCGCACTCGACCTGCGTCCAGCGCCCGTCCGGGAAGGCCCCGAGGAGAGGCTCGGGGGCGCCGACCTTCGTGACCCCACCGTCACCGTGAGCCTTCAGCGGGAGCGGATGGCCGCCGATCGCCAGCGCGACTCCCCACTCCTCCAGGCGCGCGCAGATCGCGCTGCAGATCGCCGGGCCCGGCTCGCGTCGCAGGCTCGCGTCCACGCGCTCCAGGACGCGCGCGGGAGCGGGCTCGTACTCCGCGACCGCCCGCGCGGTGTGACGCACGAGCGCCGTCAGCGTTGCGGCTCCGACGCCCTTCCCCGTCACGTCGCCCATCAACGCGATCCACCCCTCCGCGACCCCGAAGACGTCGTAGAAGTCCCCCCCGACCTCGTTTTCCTCCCCCGCCGGGCTGTAGAGCGCCGCGATCTCCCAGCCCGGGATCTCCGGCAGGACCGCCGGGAGCAGCTCACGCTGGAGCGTCCGTGCGATCTCGCGGTTGTTCCGATACGCACGCGCGTGCTCGACCGCGAGAGCCGCGCGATCGGCGATGATCTGCGCCAGCGGGACGTCCTCCTGGGTGAGCGTCCGTCCGGACTCGGCGGTCATGAAGGTCAGCGCCCCGATCACGCGACCGCCTGCGCGCATCGGCACGATCATGCCCGAGCGCAGCCCGGCTTTGCGCAGCAGCTCGAGGTGCTCCGGGTCCTCGGTCTGTGCGCGCAGGATCCGCTCGGTGATCTCCTCTATGAGGATCGGCTCGCTGCTGCTCAGCGCCCTGAAGAGGCCCCGTTTGGGGTCGATCAGGTTCGCCTCGCGCCCGCGCAGGCCCAGGGCCAGCGCGAGCCGCGCGGGATCGAGGTGCGCGACCGCGACCGAGTGCGCCTCGCCGTCTCCGTCGAGCAGATCGACCAGACACCAGTCCGCGAGCTCCGGGACCGCGAGATTCGCGATCCGCTGAAGCGTCTCCTCGTGGTCCAGCGAGGCCGAGAGGACCTCGCCCGTCCGGTTCAGGAACCCCTGGACGAGCTCGTTGCGCTTCAGCGCGGTGACGTCCTCGACGATGGTCACCGAAAACAGCTCGCCGCTCTTCTCGTCGCGCAGCGCCGAGGCCTTGCAGAACAGCCAGCGCTCCTGCCCGGTCGCGCGCACGACCACTCGCGTGAGGACGGGCTCGGGGGTCTCCCCCCGCCGGATGACGCGACCCGGCCACTCCAGGTCGCCCAGTGGATACCCCCGCTCGTCATGAATCTCGAACCGTTCGAAGAGCGCTTTCGGCGGCGTCGTCATCACCTCCTCGGGCGTCTCGCTGCCGAACAGCGCGGTCGCGGCCCCGTTCAAGTACACGAACCGCCCGTGGGAGTCCTGCACGATCACCGCCTCCGCGAGCTCTCCGAGCATCGCTTTGAGGCGTTTCTCGGAATGGCTCACGAGATCGTGCAGAACGGCATTGTCGAGCGCGAGCGCCGTGCAGCGCGCGATCTCCTCGACCAGCGCGAAGTCCTCGGGCACGAAGCGCTCGCGACCCTGCATCCGCAGCACCGAGAAGGCCCCGAAGGTCCGCCCGCGAGCCCGCAGAGGCACCACGATCGCCGAGCGGTAGCCCGCGTCGCGGACCAGCTCGCGGTGCTCCTCGTTCGTCGCGATCTCCCCGAGCAGGATCTCGTCCAGCTCGGGCAGGAAGCGCGGCACTCCCTCGCGCAACGCCCGGGGGACCGGGTGAGCGCTGTCCCGGGGCAGGGGGTGGCGCCGGCGCATCTCTTCCACGCGCGCCGCGAGCGAGGGGTCGGTGGAGACCGCCGCGACCCCGCTGATCGATCCATCTCCGTCGAGCAGGTCGATCGCGCACAGGTCGCCCAGGTCGCCGAGCGTGAGCGTCGCGACCCGGCGCAGGAGCTCGTCGAAGTCGAGGCTCTCGGCGATCACCGCGCCGATGTCCGCGAGCAGCCGCAGTCTCCAGGCCACTGAAGCGGTGCGGTCGGCGAGGATCGGCACGGGGTGCATGTTACGCCTTTGCTCCCTCCCGCGAAATGCAGTTCAGCTATCTCGAACTCACAGGGCGCGTTCGAGCACGGTCAGATGGAGCGTCTCGGCGCTCTCGAGCGGCTCGATCGTCAGCTCGTCCGCGAGCTTCCCGAGGACCGTCCCGAGCCCCGGGAGCTCGCTCGCGCGCACGATCTCCTCGGCGCGCCCTCGCGGGAGGGGTCCGACGCGCAGCTCCAGGCGCCGCGGGCTCGTCACGAAACCCACGCTCAGATGCGCCCGGCCGTCCAACCGGGCCGGCTCTGCCGCGATGGCGTCGCTGATGATCTGCGCGTCGGCGAGGCGGTCGATCGAGAGCTCCGCGAGCACGCAGAGCGCCGCGGTGAGACGGCCCAGGACGCTCTTCGCGAGCGCCGCGGGCGCTATCGAGACGACGAGCTCGCCGGGAGGGCCTGTGGGATCGAACGCGGAGAGCGGCCCGTCGTACAGGCCGGGGTCGATCTCCTCGTGCAGACCGAACGCCATCTGGACCTCCGTGCCCCCGCGCGGACCGCCACGCAGCTCGAACCG
>DASZFE010000252.1:0-3431 GCA_035940155.1 Solirubrobacteraceae bacterium
TCGCCTTGGTCGCGAGAGCCGCGAGCCCAAGGGTGAGCGAGCAAGAGGTCGAAGCGATCGAGTCGGTCTACTGGCCCTGGGCCGGGGCGCTCCACACGCTCCTCGACGGCCTCCTCGACCGCGCCGAGGACGCGGCGACGGGGCAGCACAACCTCCTCGGCCACTACGGCTCGCTCGAGGAAATGGCCGACCGGATGGAGCTCCTGACGGTCGAATCCGTGCGTCGGGCGGCCGCGGCCGGGATGGCGCATACCCTGATCATCGTGGCCGCCCCCAGCCTGTACCTTGCTGACAGGCGCGCTTGGCTCCCGGAGGTGCGCCCCACGACCGAACGCATCCTCGCGGCGCTCGGAGAGATCGCGGCGCCCGCTATGCTCATCCTGCGCGTGCGCCGGTTCTTCGCGGAGCAGCCCCGCGCGAGCTGAGGGCTCGCGCTCCCCGGGAGGGCTCGGGAGGGACGAGCGGTTCTCGGGAGGCCCCGCGCGGTGTGGGTTGACGCTACGGTTGAGGCTACTGCTCAAAGGCGTACTTTGCTGACATCTCTTATTGGGGACTACCTGCGACAGGACTATGTCCCCGACGGACTTTTCAAGAGTGTGGAACTGGGGCAGGATAGGATGTATGAGGGGAGCATTCACGAGAGAGTCCTCTGGAAGCTCAGCTCCGAGGCCGAGCGCACGCCTCGGGAGCGTGCGGTGGGGTCGCCTTCGGACCGTGAGTGGGTGGGGTCCGAGGACCGGGCGTGGATGGAGGGGCTGCCGTGGGTCGAATGCCAGGTAGATCACCCGGCCGCGGCTGCCCCCCGCCTTCCCCGGCGCCCTCCTCGTGCGGGTCCCAGTGGCGTCTGCGCTCGAGCGGGGTCGCGACCAGGGTCGTGATGATCGACCGGCCCGTCCCGGCCTCCGCGCTCGTGTTCGACCTGAGGGGCGAGCCGACGAGCCTGCTCGACCTCACGGGGGGGCCGTGCGTGATCTGGACCTTCCCCGGGCTCAGGCTCGGCGAGGTCAGGCTCGACCGCCACGGGCGCCGCCTGGAGTGCGATCGGGCCCATAACGCCTGCACCGCACAGGCGCAGGCCTTCGACCACCACCTCGCGGACTTCCGGGCGCTCGGGGTCGATGTGGTCGGGATCAGCGGCCGCGCGCCCTCGGAGCTCTCCGCCTGGGCACGCGCGGTCCACTGTCCGCGGATCTGGAGCGACATGGACTTAAGGCTCTCAGGACTCGGCGTACCCCTTGATATCGACTCCGAAGGGGAGCCCGTGTACGAGCGCACCGCCTCCTACGTCGAGGACGGGCGCATCAAGGTCACCTTCCCGCCGAGCGGCTGCGCCCCCGGCGACCTCGCCCCACGGGTCCTGCAGTGGCTCCGTGGCGCCCGGCACGGGATCGCCCCGTGCTCGGGCGCGAACGACGAGTAGCCCCGGGGTCGGCGATCCCGGCGGCCTCGAGCTCGCTGCCGAGGTCGAGCGCGTGGGCGATCCGCCCGACGTCGGCGACCTCGGTTTCGAGGACGAAGGTCGTCCCGGTGCCCGTGCGGCCCGCGCGGCCCGTGCGGCCCACACGGTGCACGTATGCCTCGCGGTCGGCCGGGGCGTCGAAGTTGATCACGTGCGTGATCCCCTCCACGTCGATCCCGCGCGCGGCGACGTCGGTGGCGACGAGCGTTGCGACCTCACCCCGCTCGAAGCTCGCCAGGGCGCGCTCGCGCTGGGGCTGGGACTTCGCGCCGTGCATCGCGACGGCCTCCAGGGCGTGCGTGCGCAGGCGCTTGACGAGTCGGTCGGCCCCGTGGCGGGTGCGGACGAAGACGAGGGTGCGCTCGTGGAGCTCCCCGCGGAGCTCGCGGACGAGTGCGGGAACCTTCTCCTCGGGGGCGATCCCGAGGAAGCGGTGCTCGACCCGCGCGGCGCTCGTGGGCGCCGGGGCGTGCTCGTGGCGGGCCGCCGAACGCGTGTAGGCCGCCGCGATCTTGCCCGCCTCGCCTTCGAGGGTTGCGGAGAAGAAGAGCGTCTGGCGCGAGTCGGGCGTCGCGGCGACGATCCGGTCGACCGCGGGCCGGAAGCCCATGTCGAGCATTCGGTCGGCCTCGTCGAGGACGAGCACGCGGGCTCGGTCCAGGCGGACGTCCCCGCGCCCCATCAGGTCCAGGAGGCGCCCGGGCGTGGCGACGAGGATGTGGGCGCGCGCGGCGAGCTTCGCCTGACGCACGATCCCCGCGCCGCCGTAGACGGCGCAGATCGAGAGCGCGCGGGCATGCACGATCTCACGGGCCTCCTCGACGATCTGCTGGGCGAGCTCCCGCGTGGGCGCGAGCACGAGCGCGGCGCCTCGCGGCCCGTCGGCCTGCAGGCGGTCGGCGATGGGCGCGATGAACGCGAGGGTCTTCCCGGAGCCCGTCGGGGACTTCGCGAGAACGTCCCGGCCGGCGAGGACGTCGGGGATCACCAGGCGCTGGATCGCAAAGGGTTCGGTGGCGCCGCGCGCGGTGAGCGCGTCGGTGACGGCCCGCGAGCAGCCGAGCTCGGCGAACGAGATTGACGACATTGTGTGCTCCTTCTGCGGCCTTCCCGCCGCTGGGGGGTTCGGAGACTCGACCTGCCCGAACCACGCCGGAGCGCACTCGTCAGACTGAAGAACCTCGCGGACGACGACGCCGTCCGTGTGCGACAAGCTAGCAGCACCGGCCCCGGAGCACCGGGCGGGGGGCGTCAGGGACCCTGCTACGGTGTCGCTGGATGGCCGCGGCAACCGTGAAGTCAGCCCGAACCGAGTCCGGTGGCGACGTGGCAGACCCGCGGCCCGCAGCTCGAGAGGGCTGCGAGGACGTCGTCCCGATCGAGAGCCGTTTCCTGGACCGCTTGGCAAACACGGTCGTGACGGCCGTGCCGTTCGCACTCTTGGGTTGGGCGATGTGGCTCGCGTGGGGCGGGGTGCTGCACTGGCAAGACATCCTCGTACTCGCGATCACCTACGTCCTGACGGGCGCGGGAGTGACGGTCGGCTACCACCGGCTCTTCACGCACCGGAGCTTCAAGACGAGTCGGCCGCTGCGCGCGCTGTTCGCGGTGCTCGGCTCCGCGGCGGTCGAGGGGCCGGTGATCGAATGGGTCTCAACACACCGCAAGCACCACCGCTTCTCCGATCGCCCGGGCGATCCGCACAGCCCCCACGCGGGCCACGGCGCGGGTTGGGCGGGGGCGCTCCGGGGCCTCTTCCACGCGCACGTCGGATGGACTCTCCTCGGGGTCGATCGCGCGAACCCGCGGCGCTACGCAAAGGACCTCATGGAGGACCCGATGATCCGTGCGCTCGACCGGACCTTCCTGCTCTGGGTCCTCGTCGGACTTGCGTTTCCGTTCGGATTGGGCGTCGCGCTGACGGGCTCGGTGATGGGTGGTCTGACGGGGCTCCTCTGGGGCGGGGCGGTCC
>DASZFE010000253.1:0-7332 GCA_035940155.1 Solirubrobacteraceae bacterium
CCGCACCCACCGCATCAAGCGCACCCTCTTCGACTCCCAGGAGTACCGCCAGCTCGCCGCCGTGCACAAGCAGCTCATCGAGCTCGCCGGTGCCCCCCCCTTCGAGGTCCGCCTCGGCGACGTGCGCGAGAGCGCCCCCTCCTTCGAGGCGCTGCGCCTCGCCGTCATGGCCGTCGTGCAGAAGGGCGTCAAGCTCCAGCGCTTCAAGGGACTCGGCGAGATGAACGCCGAGCAGCTCGGCACCACCACGATGGACCCCGCCTCCCGCACCCTCGCCCAGGTCACCCTCGAGGACGCCGCCGCCGCCGACCGCATCTTCTCCATGCTCATGGGCGACCAGGTCGAGCCCCGCCGCGCCTTCATCGAGGACAACGCCCGCGCCGTGGTCAACTTGGATGTGTAGGGGGTGAAACTGCATGGCTTCCACTGACGTCATAGGCGGCGGCAACATCGAACCGCGCGCGCTCGAGGAGGAGATGCGCACCGCCTACCTCGACTACGCCATGTCCGTCATCGTCGGGCGCGCCCTCCCGGACGTGCGCGACGGCCTGAAGCCCGTTCACCGCCGTGTCCTCTACGCCATGAACGAGCTCGGCCTCGGGCCGACCCGCTCCTACGCCAAGTGCGCAAAGATCGTCGGTGAGGTGATGGGCAACTATCACCCCCACGGCGACTCCGCCATCTACGACACCCTCGTCCGTATGGCCCAGGAGTTCTCGATGCGCAACGAGCTCGTCGACGGCCAGGGCAACTTCGGCTCGATCGACGACGACCCGGCCGCCGCGATGCGCTACACCGAGGCCCGCCTCGCCCGGATCGCGACCGAGATGCTGCGCGACCTCGACATGGACACGGTCGATTTCACGCCCAACTACGACGGCTCGCGCCAGGAACCGCTCGTGCTCCCCGCGCGCTTCCCGAACCTCCTCGTCAACGGCTCCTCGGGGATCGCGGTCGGGATGGCGACGAACATCCCGCCGCACAACCTCCGCGAGACGATCGACGCGACGGTCGCCTACATCGACGACCCCGACATCGACTTCGATGGGTTGATGAAGCACATCAAGGGCCCGGACTTTCCGACCGGCGGGATCATCCTCGGGCGGGCCGGGATCAAGGACGCGTATGAGACCGGCCGCGGCCGCGTCCGCGTGCAGGCGCGCGCGCACATCGAGCCGCTCAAGCAGGGCAAGGAGGCGATCGTCGTCACGGAGCTCCCCATCATGGTCAAGAAGGGCGGCGAGGGCGGGCTGATCCAGAAGATCGCCGACCTCGTCCACGAGAAGAAGATCCCTGAGATCTCCGACCTGCGCGACGAGTCAGACAAGCGCGGGATGCGCCTGGTGATCGAGCTCAAGCGCGACGCGATCCCAAAGGTCGTGCTGAACAAGCTCTACAAGCACACCTCGATGCAGTCGACCTTCGGCGTGAACATGGTCGCGCTCGTCGACAACGTCCCACGCACGCTGAACCTGCGCTCGGTGAGCCACAACTACGTCGCCCACCAGCGCGAGGTGATCGTCAGGCGCACCAAGCACGAGCTCTCCGAGAAGGAGGCCCGCGCGCACATCCTCCTCGGCCTGCTCACCGCCCTGGAGAACCTCGATGAGATCATCGAGCTGATCCGCGGCTCGCGCGACCGCGACACCGCGCGCGAGCAGCTCGTGCAGCGCTTCGAGCTCAGCCACGTCCAGGCCACCGCGATCCTCGACCTGCGCCTCTCCCAGCTCACCGCCCTGGAGGCCGACGCGATCAAGCAGGAGCACGCCGACGTCACCGAGCGGATCATCGAGCTGCGGTCGATCCTCGGCGAGGAGAGCCGCGTGCTCGCCGTCATCAAGGAGGAGCTCGGCGAGATCCGCGAGCGCTTCGGCGACGAGCGCCGCTCGGAGATCACGCACTCCGAGGACGAGATCGACATCGAGGACCTGATCGCCGACCAGCAGATGGTCATCACGATCACGCACACCGGCTACATAAAGTCCCTTCCCCTCGCGACCTACCGCCAGCAGCACCGCGGCGGACGCGGGATCACGGGGATGGACATGAAGGACGGCGACTTTATCGAGCACCTCTTCATCTGCTCGACCCACGACTACCTGCTCTTCTTCACCAACCGCGGGAAGATCTACCGCTCGAAGGTCTACGAGCTCCCCGAGGCCCAGCGCACCGCGAAGGGGCGCGCGCTCGTGAACATCCTCCCCCTCCGCGAGGGCGAGCGCGTCCAGTCCGTCCTCTCCACGCGCGACTTCTCCGAGGGTAAGTACCTGATCTTCGCGACCCGCCGGGGCATGGTCAAGAAGACCGAGTTCCTCGCCTACAACACCCCGATCAAGGCGGACGGGATCATCGCGATCAAGATCAACGACGACGACGAGCTCGTCGCGGTGCGCCGGACGGGCGGCGAGGACGAGGTCCTGCTCGTATCCCGAGACGGAAACACCGTGCGCTTCCACGAGTCGGACGTCCGTCCGATGGGACGCGACACCGCGGGCGTGCGTGGCATGAACGTCTCGCGCGCGGGCAACGCCGTGCTCGCGATGGACGTCGCCCACGACGACCAGGACCTGCTCGTCGTGACCGAGAACGGCTACGGCAAGCGCACCGCGGTCGGCGAGTACCGCAAGACCAAGCGCGGCGCGATGGGCGTGAAGACGATCTCCCTCACCGACCGCAAGGGCGCCCTCGCCGGCGCCCTCGTCGTGCGTGAGCACGAGGAGCTCGTCTTCGTCTCGACCGGCGGCATGGTCCAGCGGACGTCCGTCCGGGGCATCAACCGCTACGGTCGCGCCTCCCAGGGAGTCCGCCTGATGAACCTCAAGGACGAGGACCTCGTCAGCGCCGTCGCGCTCGTCGTCGAGGGCGAGGAAGAGGCGGGCGCCGAACAGAACGGCGAGGCCCCCATGGCCTCTTGAGCGCCCGCCCGTCTCCCGAGCACCCGTCCCCGAGGGTTCACCGCGCCGGATTCGCGTCTGGTACCCCTTGCTAAGCGTCACCTCCTTTCGCTACGCTGGGGAGACCAGAGAAAGGAGGTGGTCCAAACGTTCAGTGACAGTTCTTGCGGGACCCTGGAGGTGACCGGCCGCTAGGTCGGACCCCTCGGCCGTCTCCCACACGGGAGGCAGAAGGGGGGCAGGAAGGCTGGACCGCTTGGCGGAATCCAACCCGGGACACCCCGAGGCGACGGCCGGTTTTGGTCCCCCCGGCGTTTCTGAGTCGCCTCGGTCTTTCCAGTCATCAAGCAGAACGCGCGAGGGGCGCCCCGTTCTCGGGTGCCTCTCGTGCTTTTAAGCGGACGTGACCGGCATCCTGCCTTCAGGCCGGATCGGGCTCCGCTCCTCGATTCAACTTGTGACCGCTCCGCCCGCCCCGGCAGCTACCTGTGGCCGGCCATCCAGGCCGGCCGGCCGCTACGCGGCCTGTGGGAGATACTGGCGCCAAGCCGCGGGAATGGTGGGGCTGGCGACGTGGATGAAGATCTCCGCGCGGGGAGTGCCGGGGACGCGGCGGGGGTGCATGTTGGCCTGGCGGGGCAGACGGTCGCCCTTGCGGCGGTTGCACGGGGCGCAGGAGGCAACGATGTTCTCCCAGCTGGAGGAGCCGCCCTTGGAGCGGGGGATGACGTGGTCGACAGTAAGGTTCGAGCGCGAGCCGCAGTACTGGCAAGTCCAGCCATCGCGCGCAAAGACCGCCCGGCGGGTGATCTTGCGCCTGTGCGCGTCGCGGGGGACGTGGACGTAGCTGACGAGGCGGATCACGACCGGGCGCGTCATGCTCGCGCGCTCGGAGTGCAGCTCCCAGGTTCCCCGCTCGACGACCTCGGCCTTCTCCTTGAGCAGCAAGACGACCGCGCGGCGCACGGAGCAGACGTTAATCGGCTCGTAGGTCGCGTTGAGGACGAGCACACGTCCCCCCTCACGTCCACGCCGCCGGTGCTCGGCAAGCGGCGCGGACCCGCCTGGCGCGGGTGGAGCGCTGGTATCAGCCGGTGGAACGCTCGAATCCATTTCGCGTGTGAGTCTAGCGGTAGGAGCCGAGCACGCGAACGTCTTCGCAGAGCGCCCGCAGGCCCACGAGGGCGCCGTCCACGCGCGACTCTCCCAAACGGCCCTCGAGGTCGACGAAGAAGACGTACTGCCCCATCCCGTTCCGGCGCGGGCGCGACTCGATTCGGGTGAGGTTGATCTCGCGCCCCGAGAACTCCTGCAGGCAGCGCACCAGCCAGCCCGGATACCCCGCTCCGGCGCCCCAGAAGACGAGCGAGGTCCGGTATCCGACATCTGGGCTCTCGCGCAGGGGGAGCACGCGCTCGGAGCCCCGGCGGGCGAGCCAGACGAAGCGCGTCTCGTTCTCGGCGCTGTCCTGGACGTCCCTGCGGATCACGACGCCCCCGTAGATCTCAGCCGCGAGGGCCGTGCCGAGCGCGGCCCAGCCGGGGTGGTCCTCCTCGGCCACGAGCCGCACGGCCTCCGCGGTCGAGCTCGCGGGCATGATGTGCGCGTGGGCGAGCTCTCCGCGGAGCAGGCGGGTGCACTGTCCGGGGACCTGGGGGTGGGAGACGACGGTCTCGATCTCGCTCGGCCGGAGCTCGCGGCCCGCGATCAGGGAGTGCCTGACTGGCAGGCGCGTCTCCCCGACGATCTCCAGTTCACTCTCCTCCTCCGCGAGCAGGTCGAGCGTCACGCTCACGGAGCCCTCGAGAGAGTTCTCTATCGGGAGGATTGCCCACTCGACCTCGGACCGGCGCAGGGCGAGGGCGGCGTCGTAGATGCTCGCCAGCGCGACCGGCGCGACGGAGTCTGGGAGCGCGCTCGCCAAGAGGGCCTCCTCGGAGAAGGTCCCCGCGGGGCCGAGGTAGCCGACGCGGGGACGCTCGGGCTCTTCGGAGGGCACATCGTGGGCGGCAGGCGCGCGGGACATCGCGGTCGATCCTCGGGAGGGGTCCTCAGCGTGGGCGCTCGGAGGCCCCGGCGAGCGCGTCCGGACGGGGGGCCTCGATGGCGAGTCGAACCGCCTCGGCCTCCTCGGGGGAGAGGCCCGGATCGCTCGCCTCGCCCCCCTGGACCTCCTTGGCGTAGAGGCGGGCCTGGTCGCGGTGGTGGATCGAGGAGAGGACGATCCCCGAACGGGACTCGTCCAGGAGCGCGATCGACATCGACTGGCGCCCGGAGAGCTCGTTGTAGGCGTCGTAGCGCACGAGCGCGTAGTACGCAACGGCGCCCCGGAGGGCGAGCTCGACCGCGGCGATCCGCTCGGCGACCTCGCCGACGTACTCGCGCAGGTCCTCGAAGGCGTCCTGGAGGGTAGAGGCGTGCTCGACGAGGTCGCGCGTCCCGCTCGGGCCGAGCACGTCCCGCTGGGCCGCGCGGATGCGCCGCACGGAGAGCACGAGGGTTGCGCAGACGATCAGCCCGAGCGCGGCGAGCCCGAGCGCGACGAGCGCGAGGACCCCGTGGGTGTCCGTGAGGGACGCGGAGGCCATCCGCACAAGTTAGCCGCAGCGCGGACGTCCAGGGCGCGTCAGTGTTCGAAGACGACCAGGAAGGTCCCTTTGTTGTTTTCGAGGTTCTTCTCGCCCGGGACGGGCTGGACGTAGGCGAGAACCTGCGAGGCGGCCCCGAGCGGGACGCCGCTGACGGGGACTTCGACGCTGGTGGTCGTCCCGGGTTCGGTTTTGCCGACCACCTGGGTCGCTTTTAGCGATTTTCCGGAGCTCGTGACGGTGACTTCCACCTTGACGTTCGTCTCGGGGTTGCCCCCGCTGTTCTGGACCATCACCGTGAAGGTCGGGCTCGCGCCGCCGCTGACGTGGTTCAGGGCGGGCGAGGGCTGCAGGGCGTTCGCGCCCACGCTCACCCCGGTGATCGCGTGACCGTGAGTCCCCGGGGCGATCGTCCCCGAACTTGCGCCCGAGCCGGAGGACTGGCCGGTGAGCCGCGCGCGCAGGGTGCTCGCTTCCAGCCAGCCGACGTTCGGCAGGAAGCGCGTGCTCGCGATTTCTTCCCCGTGGACGCCGTTTTCGCCGAGGGTCTGTTCGACCAAGGGCGCCACGCGCTGGGAGTAGAGGATGTCCGAGGTGAGGAAGATCCCCATGTTCCCGGCCATGAGCGTGCTCGCCTGTGCGCCCTGCCCGCCGAGCGCGGTTCGCACGAGGCCGGCGATCTTCTTCAGGCCCTCTTCGCGGAGGTTCATCACGAGCGTGAAGTTCCTCTGCGCGTCCTGCATCTCGCTGGGGACGTTCAGGCTCCGTGCGTGCGCAGCCTGGGCTTCCGCGGTCGAGCGCAGCCCGTCGATCGTCGTCTCGACGTCCAGCGGAGACTTCCCCGAGGCGCCCGCGAGCGCGGAAAAGAGCGGATGGGAGACCTGCGCGTCGGATTCCTTCACGAGCGCGCCGACGCTGCGGTTGTAGTCCTTCAGGGCCTGCACCTTCCGGCTCTTCAGGCAGCCGTTGATCGCGAGGGCGATCACGATCAGCAGCACGACCCCGACGCCCAGGGCGACGCGACGGCGGACCATGAGCGTGTGCTCGTCGACGCCCGCGCCCCCGGCGGGGTGCTGCGGGCTGCGCGGCCGCGCCGGGCGGGGTGACGGGCGAGTGGACTCGCCCTCGTCTTCGTCGAAGAACGACAAGCTCTGACTCCTTGGGGGGCTCCGGAGGGGACAAGTATCCGCCCCCCGCCGGTCGCCTGCCTGGTCTGCAAGTTCTCGCTCACGGGGCTCTTTCCTGCCCCGCCCGGAAGGGAGCGCCCCCAAGGGCGCCGAAGGCTTCGATTCGGTGGACACTACCGACACGCTCCTCGAGCCCGTTCGGGCCCCTCCCGCGCGGCTGCCACGTCCTGCCCGCGGGCAGGCGGAACGAGGGCGCGAACGGTGGAGCGAGGAGCGGGAGCCGGCCCTCGTCCTCGGCCGCTACCGCCTCCTGGAGCGTCTGGGCGCCGGCGGCTTCGGGACGGTCTGGAGCGCAGAGGACGAGCTCCTGCGGCGCGAGGTCGCCCTCAAGCGGATCGAGCTCCCGGAGGAGGCCCGTGAGGAGGGCGCGCGGGCGACGCGCGAGGCGCTCGCCTCCGCCCGGCTCGCGCACCCGGGGATCGTCGCGCTCTATGAGGCCCGTGAGGAGGACGGGGCGTTCTACCTGATCTCCGAGCTCGTCCACGGCGAGACGCTCGCGGCGCTGATCGCGGCGGACACGCTCGGGGACGAGCGCGTCCTCGAGATCGGCCTGACGCTCCTGGATGCGCTCGCGCACGCGCACGCGCGCGGGGTGATCCACCGGGATGTGAAGCCCCAGAACATCCTCATCCCCGAAGACCCCGCCGAGCCGCGGGGCGTCGC
>DASZFE010000254.1:0-2335 GCA_035940155.1 Solirubrobacteraceae bacterium
TCACGCTCTCGTGGCGGACCTCCTGGAAGTAGAGCGGCAGGAGGATCATCGCCCCGAAGAGCGCCGCCGCGACGAAGAACGTCGTCGCCGAGGCCGCCGCGAAGACGCGGCTGGAGTAGAGGCGGACGTCCAGCAGGGGGCGCTCCGCGCTCCGCGCGCTCGCCACGAAGATCCCCGCCAGGAGGAGCCCGCCGAGGATCGGCCAGAGGACCGTCGGAGCCGTGAAGCTCCCCGTCGAGCTGATCTCGCTCAGGCCATAGACCACGAGCGGCCCGCTCGTCGCGAGCAGCACCAGGCCGAGCACGTCCAGACCCCCGGACGCCCCGAGGTCGATGTCCGGGACCAGGCGCAGCGTCAGAACGACCGCGAGCATCCCGATCGGGACGTTCACGTAGAAGATCCACGACCAGTGCAGACCCTCGAGGATCACCCCGCCGATCATCGGCCCGAAGACCGGCGCGAGCATCGCGGGCATCGCGATCACGCCCATCACCCGCCCCATCCGCTGCGGGCCCGCGACGTGGGCCATGATCATCTGCCCGATCGGCATCGTCATCCCGCCCCCGATCCCCTGGAGCACGCGGAAGAGCACCAGCGAGGTCGTCGTGGTGGCCAGGCCGCACAGGGCCGAGCCGAGCGTGAAGAGGACGATCGAGGTGAGGTACATCCGCCTCGCCCCGAAGCGTCTCGCCGCCCAGCCGCTCACGGGGATCACCGCCGCGAGCGCCAGCAGGTAGCCCGTCACGACCCACTGGATCTGGGAGATCGTGCTGTGCAGCTCCCGCCCGAGCGTATGCAGAGCCACGTTGACGATCGTCGTGTCGAGGATCGTCATGATCATCCCGAGGATCACCACGCCGGCGATCCGCCAGACGTGGGACTCGATGCGATCGCCCGCGGCGGGCGTCGAAGCAGCGGGTGAGGCCATCCGCCTCACCGTAGCGAAGGCTCGCCGCGCCCAGAAGAGACAGGACGCAATATCTTCTAGTGCGCGAGCCGCTCTACCAGCGGTAGTGCGCGAAGGCCTTGTTGGCCTGGGCCATGCGGTAGATGTCGTCCTTGCGCTTGTACGCCCCGCCCTGCTGGGAGAGCGCGTCGGAGAGCTCGTTGGCGAGGCGCTGGGCCATCGTCTTCTCTCGGCGCTGCCGCGCGAAGCTCACCAGCCAGCGGACCGCGAGCGTGCGCGCGCGCCGTGCGGGGACCTCGACGGGCACCTGGTAGGTCGCGCCCCCCACGCGTCGCGAGCGGACCTCGAGCGAAGGCGTCAGCCCCTTGATAGCGGCCTCGAGCGTCTCGATCGGATCCTTCTCGCTGCGCTCCCCGAGCAGCGCGAGCGCGTCATAGACGATCCGCTCCGCGACGGACTTCTTGCCGTGGAGCATCACCTTGTTGATGACCTGCTGGACGAGCTTCGAGCGATGGAGGGCGTCCGCCTCGACGGGGCGGATCTGAGCGGCTGCGCGACGGGGCATCTAGAGGCTCGCCACTTCTATTTCTTCTTCACGCCGTACTGCGAGCGGGCCTTCTTGCGGTCGCTCACCCCGGCCGCGTCGAGCGTCCCGCGGACGACCTTGTAGCGAACCCCGGGCAGATCCTTGACTCGTCCGCCGCGCACGAGCACCACGGAGTGCTCCTGCAGGTTGTGCCCCTCGCCGGGGATGTACGCGGTGACTTCGATCGAGCCCGAGATCCGCACGCGCGCGACCTTGCGCAGGGCCGAGTTTGGCTTCTTCGGGGTCGTAGTGTAGACGCGCGTGCAGACGCCCCGACGCTGCGGCGCGGCCGTCTTCTTCTTGCGGCCCTTCCCCGACTTCAGGCCGGGGGTCGCGAGCTTTTTCTTCGGCGCCACGCGGCCCTTGCGCACGAGCTGAGAGGTGGTCGGCATTCGGTCGAGCATCCTAGCAGCGCCGGGGCGCCCGCGCGGGATCTGGCTAGGCGCCCGCGTGCGCGGGAGCCGAGGTGGCGCGCACGGGCGCCGGGATCAGCGCCGCCGCCACGAGCACGAGCACGAACGCGAGGGACTGCGCAACGATCCCGAAGGCCGTGCCCGGCATCGGGTCGCCGAAGACGATGATCCCCCCGGCGATCCCCGCGATGTTCGCCGCGGTCCCCGTCACCGCGATCACCGGCACGGCCTCTCCGTCCTGCAGGCCCCGAGCGGACGCAAAGAAAGCGACGATCGAGGCGAGAACCGCGACGATCAACCATGGGCTCAGGAGCAGCCCGAGCGTCCCGTCGGCGTGGAGGATCCCCGTCAGCGCCTTGATCGCGGTGTCCGAGACCCCGAAGAGGATCCCGCTCGCGGCGCCGAGCATCATCCCGTGGTGCTCGACCG
>DASZFE010000255.1:0-2182 GCA_035940155.1 Solirubrobacteraceae bacterium
TGAGCTCGCGGGCCTGGGAGAAGAGGAGGAGCGAGAGGAACGCGATGCCGATCAGCGCGGCGAACGCGACCAGGGCGCCGATCTTCGTGAAGGTGCTCGAGAGGGAGAGCGCCGCGAGAGTCGAGGCGGTCATGAATCCTGAGAGTGTATGAGAGGCACAGGCGCTCGAACCCCGGTCGCCTCCAGGGGGGCCTCCCGGTCCTCCTCGGCATCCTCCCACTCGACCTCGCCGAGGGACGGGGAAGGCTCGCAGACGGCGGAGAGCTCGGAGACCCTGGCGGCGAGGCCCGCGGCGTCACCCTCGAGGACGAGGAGGTTGATCTCGTCGAACATCGCCTCGACGACCTCGGGTGAGAGGGGCTCGCGCTCGGCGAGGAGGATCTTCTCCGCGGAGGTCTCGCGGGAGCGCTCGTAGCCGTTGAAGAGCTCCTCCTGGAGCTTCTCACCGCCTCTGCGACCGACGATCTCGATCGCGACGTCACGGTCGGGCTGAAGGCCCGAGAGCTCGATCATGGCCCGTGCGAGGTCGACGATCCGGACGGGATCGCCCATGTCGAGCACGAAGATCTCCGCGGCGCGGCCGATCGCGGCGGCGGTAAGGGAGCCGGCGCGGATGATCAGCTGGACGGCCTCGGGGATCGTCATGAAGTAGCGGGTCATCCGCTCGTCGGTCACGGTGACGGGCCCGCCGCGGGCGATCTGGCGGCGGAAGATCGGCACGACGCTTCCGGAGGAGCCGAGGACGTTGCCGAAGCGGACGGCCTTGTAGCTCGTCGCAGGGAAGCGCGCCGTGGCGGCCTCGAGCGCGAACTCCGCGAGCGCCTTGGAGGCGCCCATGACGGTCGCGGGAGCGACGGCCTTGTCGGTGGAGACGAGCACGAAGCGCCCGACGCCGAGCTCGCCGCTGACGTGCGCGACGACGCGGGTGGCGATGGCGTTGTTGCGGACGGCCTCGACGGGGTTGGACTCCATCAGGCCCACGTGCTTGTAGGCGGCCGCGTGGAAGACGATCGTCGGCCGGTGCTCGGTGAAGACCTCCCGGACGCGCTCGCCCTCCTTGCAGTCGGCGAGGACGGCCGCGAGCTCGGTGCGCTGGACGTGGGGCTCGTCGGTGAGCTCGGACTGGATCTGGAAGAGGTTGTCCTCGGCGTGGTCGAGGAGGACGAGCTTGCGCGGGCCGACCCGGGCGATCTGGCGGCAGAGCTCCGAGCCGATCGAGCCGCCCGCGCCGGTCACGAGGACGACCTCCTCGGAGAGATATGCGCCGACGCGCTCGAGCTCCATCTGGACGGGCTCGCGCCCGAGGACGTCCTCGACGCGGACCTCGCGGACCTGAGGCGCGACCATCCCCGCGCCGCCGGCCTGGAGGAGCTCGAAGACGGTCGGAAGGGTCCGCACGGGGATGCCGCGCTCGCGACAGGTCCGCACGACCCGCGCGCGCATCGACCCCGGGGCAGAGGGGATCGCGATGATGACTTCGTCGGGCTCGGCCTCCTCGAGGATCCGCGAGAGGTCGCGCTGGGTGTCGCCGCGGACCTTGACCCCGTCGATCCGCAGTCCCCGCTTGCGGGGGTCGTCGTCGAGGAAGCCCACGGGGGCGAGCCTGAGCTCGCGGTTGCGGGCGATCTCGCGCAGGACGAGCCGCCCCCCGTCGCCGGCGCCGACGATGAGCACGCCGCGCTCTCCCTCCCGGACGCCCCGGAAGGCCGCGACGAAGCGGCGTTCGTGGACGCCGCGCGCGAGCACGCGCGCCCCGACGAGGAGGAGGAGCAGAAGCAGGCAGAAGGGCACGATCACGCCGATCGGGAGGTCGAGGGCTACAGCGCGGTGGTGGGAGAGGGGCTGCACGGGGTGCAGGAGGGCGACGCCGACGACGGCGAGGAGCGTGATCAGGACGGCGCCTCGCAGGAGGGCCTCGTAGTCGCGCTGGCCCGAGTAGATCCAGCTGCGCTGGTAGACACGGGAGAGCACGAGCACGAGCATTCCCCCGGCCACGACCCACCAGATCGTCCGGTCGCGCAGGAGCGCATAGGGACGCGGGAGCGTGCTGTCGAAGCGGAGCTCGAAGGCGAGCTCGTAGGCGAGCGCGACCAGGACCCCGTCCACGGCGAGCTGTGGCAGCGAGTGACGGTGGAAGGGAAGGGCCGCCGAGCGGATACGTCGGCGCATCAAGAGAATTGTA
>DASZFE010000256.1:0-1911 GCA_035940155.1 Solirubrobacteraceae bacterium
GGCGCGAGCTCCACCGGCGCTGGAAGCTCCGTAGGACCCGCTCCCTCGAGCAGGCCGCCTACTACCGCGTCTCCCCCCGCAACCGCGCCCTCGTCGCCTCCGTCTACATCGGCCTCATCCTCGCCCTCGCCCTCGGGATGCACGCCACCTACCTTCAGCGGACGATCTCCTAAAGAGGTCCCGGGCGACCGTTCCGCGCACGTCAGACCCCCGGGCCGGGCTCAGTGGACGCCGCCTCAGACTGGAAGGCAAGCTCGGCGAATGCCGCCGGGCGCGTCAGACCCGCGGGCCAGGCTCAGCGGCCGCGGCCCCTGACGACCCGTTCGATCTCCCTCTTCGACTCCCGCTCCCGTATCGCCTCCCGCTTGTCGTAGAGGTCCTTCCCCCGCGCCAACGCGATCTCCACCTTCGCCCGGCCGTTCGAGAAGTAGATCCGCGTCGGCACCAGCGTCAGCCCCCGCTCCCTCACCAACTCCCCCAGGCGCCCGATCTCTTTCCCGTGCGCCAGCAGCTTCCGCGCGCGCTCCGGATCGTGGTTCTCCCGCGCCGCCGGGGCGTAGGGGGGGATGTGGACGCCGTGCAGCCACAGCTCCCCCTCCCGGATCGCCGCATACCCCTCCTTCAGCTGCGCCCCCGACCCCCGCAGGGCCTTCACCTCCGTCCCCAGCAGCACCACCCCGCACTCCAGCCGCTCGATCAGCTCATACCGGTAGGACGCATACCGGTTCGACGCCACGTCCCCCGCCCCCAGCTTCCGCTTCTTCCCCTTCTTCGCCATCGACCCAGGCTATCCGCCCCGGCTACCCCTCGTCACCCGCAAGCTCCAGGTCCACCCGGCCCCGCAGCGCCTCCACCCGGCGCACCCGCACCTCCACCGGCCCCCCGATCCGCAGCCCCGCCCCCGACCGCTCCCCGTAGAGAATCGTCCCCTCCTCGTTCAGCTCCCACCACTCCCGCCGCGCGCCCGCCCCGCGGGGGGCGGACCCCGCGCGGGGGGAGCCCTGGGGCTCGGAGGCCCGCAGGCGCCGCACCGGAAGCATCCCCTCGTACGGCGGCGTCGGAGCCGTCGCCTCCTCCCCCGCCGGCTCCGGGCCGAACGCGACGAACGCCCCCGCCGAGATCAGGCCCGTCACCTCCCCCGGGAAGGTCCGCTCCCAGCCCTCCCCGTACAGCAGCCCCTCCAGCGCAAAGCACCGCGCCACGTCGTCGCAGTCCCGCTCGATCACCATCGCCTCCCGCTCCCGCTCCGACGTCCACACCCCCAGGTCCACCAGCCCCGAAGACCGCGGGGCCGGCTCCGCGCCCCCCAACGTCGACAGCAGCGCCCGGTGGCACACGATGTCCGGGTAGCGGCGGATCGGCGAAGTGAAGTGGCAGTAGCACCCCGACCCCAGGCCCGCATGGCCCAGATTCTTCGGCGAGTAGTACGCCTGCTGCAGCGACCGCAGCACCAGCGACGTCAACCCCACACGCCCCCCCGAGGGCGCCGCCCTGGGGTCCCCCTCCCGCGCCCGCCGCGCCACCCCGCGCACATGGCGCTCCACCAGACGCGATATCTCCCCCATCAGCTCCCCCGCCCGTGTCCGCGACATCCCCCTCGGAACCGGCGGCGTCGGCACCTCCAGGCTCGCCAGCTGCTCGATCAGACGTTCCACCCTCTCCACCTCCGGGCGCTCGTGCACCCGGTACAGGCACGGCACCCCCCGCTCGGCCAGATGCCCCGCCACCGCCTCGTTCGCCGCGATCATCAAGTGCTCGATCAGCCGGTGGGACTCCGTCTGCGTCCGTGCCTCGACCCCCACCACGTTCCCTTCCCCGTCGAAGGAGAACTCCGGCTCCGACGCATCCAGCGTCAGCGCCCCCGCGTGCCTCGCCCGCTCCCGCCCCAGCGCCGCCGATGCCGTCCGCGCC
>DASZFE010000257.1:0-3070 GCA_035940155.1 Solirubrobacteraceae bacterium
CCGGTCGTGCCGATCGCGATCCACGGGTCCTCGCGGATTCGCAACTGGAAGAGGCTGAAATTCCCCGAGGTCACCGTCCAGTACGGGGAGGCGCTGCGGTGGGAACGCGTTGAGGACCCGACGCGCGAGCAGCAGCAGGCCGTGGCGGACGAGATCCTCGCGGCGATCCGCGGGCTCTACGCGGGCCTCGAGGAGCATGGGCGCAAGGGGGTGCTGCGGCGCGTGCGCGAACAGCGCTACGCCCTGTCTCCGAGCACGATCGCGGTGCCGAAGGCGTAGTGCGCGCCACGGGGCAGGCGGCGTAGTGCTCGCCACGGACCTTCTGCGCTCGGGGGTGCTCCAGGGGAGCGGGGTGCTCGTCGCCGGGGCCTTCGCAGAGGACGGCTCGCTGGGAGCGGCCGTGGGCGCGGGCTGCGAGGAGCTGGGCGCCCGTGTGTCCTACTGCGTGCCCGACGCCCAGGAGGAAGAGCCGGTCGACGGGGCGGTCCGCGAGGTCTTGGAAGCGACGGGCGCGATCGACGTGCTCGTGGTCGACGGGGCGGCGCTGTTTGCGCGGGGCGGCGAGGCCCAGGCGGCGCTGCGGGCGTGCGTGGACGCGAGCTGGAACGTGACGCGGGCGGTCGTGAACGTCGCCTTCCTGCCCGTCAGGCGGGGCGGGAGGATCGTCTACCTGGCGCCCGCCCTCGAGTCGCCCGCCCGCCCGCGCGCGGGACCGGCGCGGGCGGGCCTTGAGAACCTCGCGCGGACGCTCTCGATCGAGTGGGCGCGCCACGGGATCACGACCGCGACGATCGCCCCCGGGCGGGCGGGCGACTCAAGCGCGGACGAGGTGGCGGCCCTGACGGCCTACCTCGCCTCGCCCGCGGGGGCCTACTTCTCAGGCTGCCTCTTCGACCTCGCGGGGACGCGACGGGACTGAGCGGCGGACCCATCTCCCTGTCGCGTCCGCTTCGCGCGGGAGCCTTCTAGGAGGTCATCCCGACGAACTGCCCACCGGTGACGTTGAGGATCTGGCCGTGGACGTAGTTGGCCCAGGGGGAGCAGAGGAAGAAGACGCCCCCGGCGGCCTCCTCGGGGGTGCCGGGGCGGCCGAGGGGGATCAGCATCGAGGCCATCTGGCGCATCTGCTCGGGGATGCCGAGCTGGACCTTCTCGCCACCGATCTCCATCGTGTTCTCATCGACCTTCGCGGCGGTGAGGCGGGTCTCGATGAAGCCGAAGGCGACGGCGTTGACGTTGACCTTGAACTGTCCCCACTCCTTGGCGAGGGTCTTGGTGAGACCGGTCACGCCGGCCTTGGCGGAGGAGTAGTTGGCCTGGCCGGCGTTGCCCATGGTGCCGGAGATCGAGGAGATGTTGACGATCTTGCGGAAGACCTCCTTGCCTTCCTCGCGCTCCTTCTTGGCGGGCTCGCGCAGGTGCGGGGCGGCGGCGCGGATGACCCTGAAGGGGACGATTAAGTGGATGTCGAGCATCGCCTGGAACTGCTCGTCGGACATTTTGTGGATCGGGGCGTCGATCGTGTAGCCGGCGTTGTTGACGATGATGTCGATCTTCCCGAAGGAGTCGATGGCCTTCTGGATGAGCTGACCGGGGGCGTCGCCCTTGGTGAGGTCGCCCGAGAAGACGGCCGTCTCGCCGGAGATCTCCTGGGCGGCCTGCTCGGCGACGTCGCCGTCGAGGTCGTTGATGAGGACCTGCGCGCCCTGCGAGGCGAGGAGCTCGGCGGTCGCGCGTCCGATGCCGCGCGCCGAGCCAGTGATGATCGCCGACTTGCCGTCGAGTACTCCCATAGCTTTGCGTCTCCTTATCCGGTGTTTGAGCGGACGGGGGTTATATCTGCAAATCGTCCCCCGCGCACGCGCGCGAGTGACCTGTGGCGCGGCTCAGCCGGGGACGATGACGCCGAAGTCCTGCGTGTAGACGGCGCCGGACTGTCCTTCGGCGAGGGAGGCCGGCGCGGCGGGCCAAACGCCGACCGCGGTGTCGCGGTAGCGGGCTTCGAGGATGTTCGCTCGGTGCTCCGGCGAGGCCATCCAAGCGGCGACGATCGCCTGGGGGGTCGCCAGGGAGAAGGTTCCCCAAGCGATGTTCTCCCCGATGGCGTAGCCGTCGCGGGGGCTCGGGATGTAGCCGCTGGCGCGGATCCGGCGCAGGGGCGTGTTGCCGCCGGGGCCGACGTGTTCGAAGTAGTCGCCCAGGGCCATGTCTTCGCTGTGGCCCTGCGCGGCCTGCTGGAGTCGGCCGTTCGCGCGCAGGGGGCTCTCGTGGTCACGGACGCGTTCCTGGTTGACCAGGCAGAGGACCGCGGCGCGAACGTGGCCGAGGTTCGCGGGCGTGGGGAGGAGGTTCGCGTTGGGGCAGGGATCGCTGCTCGCACGCCCCGAGGGTCGGGACAGAGCGTGGAGCGCGAGGACGGTCGGGGCGCCCGCGAGCGGGGTCGCGAGGGCGCACGAGAGGACCGTCGCGACCGCGAGGGATTTTGCGCGTATCCGGATGATGCGCACGCGATCGACGCGCTCGCGCGGTGGCCTGAGCGCCCGCGCGCGGGCTGGACGGGCTGATCGTGAGCCTTGCGCACCTCTGCGCGGTTTGGCTCAGGTGTGCGTCGAGGTGAGGATCCGGCGAATGTCGATCGCCCCGGCCGCTGAGGGGGCTCTCAGAGCTCGAGGAGGCGCCCGAGGATTTCGCGCATGATCTCGTCGCTGCCGCCCCCGATGGGACCGAGGCGGGAGTCGCGCACGCCGCGCTCGATCCCGTACTCCGTCATGTAGCCGGCGCCCCCGTGGATCTGCATGCAGGCGTCCATGAGCTCGAAGGCGGCGCGCTGGGTCAGGAGCTTGGCCATGGTGACCTCGCGGAGTGGTTCCTCGCCGATGTGGAAGCGCCGGAGGGCGTCGTAGGTGACGCAGCGGCAGATGTAGACGCTCGTGGCGAGGTCGGCGAGGCGGTGGCGGATGGCCTGGTGGCCGGAGAGAGGCATTCCGAAGGCGGTGCGCTCGCGGGCGAACTGCGCGGTGCGCTCCCAGGCGAGGCCCATCCCGGCGGTCGCGCCGAGGGCCATCGAGAG
>DASZFE010000258.1:0-11079 GCA_035940155.1 Solirubrobacteraceae bacterium
TAGGTGAGCTCGATCGAGAAGGCCGGATCGGTCGACAGACATCCACTGCTGCTGCCCCCGCCGCTGCCGGACTTCGTGGAGCTCTGGAGCGCCACGTTCGCGACCCCGTCCATCAGGCGCAGGCGCTCGAGCGTGTAGGCCACTTCGGCCTGGCTCGTCGCGCACCCGGCGAGCGTGACCGTCGACGTCGTCCCGGGCGGCGTCGCGGATGCGACCCCGCCCGCGCCCGCCGCGCTCCCCGCGCTCGAGGAGGAGCCGTTCTGACCCGTACCGCTCACACCCGTGATCGTGTTCAGGGCGACCGTGCTCGGCAGGACGCGTCCGAGCTCGTGGATCGTGTGCGCCCAGTCAAAGCGCGCGTCGACCAGCTGCGAGAGCGCCTGCTCGCGCTGCTGGTCCATCGCGATGAAGCTCGTATAGGGCGCGAGCTGCTGCACCTGCGCTTCGGCCGCCTGCGCCTGCGCGGTGATCGCGGCCGCTTCGCCGTGCTTGCTCGCGAGGCTCCGATGCGCCATCCCGTAGAGCAGCGCCATCACCGCAAGGCCCCCGAGCAGCGCCAGCACGAAGAACACCGCGCCTTCGGAGCGGCCCGCGGCCGGACCCGAGTCGCTGCGCTGGTCGACCGGGATCAGGTTTACGGCCCTCACGCCGGCACCTCCTCGGCGACGAGCCCCGCCGCGACCGCGAGACGGTGCGGGGAGATCCCCTCGAGCGCCTCGCCGTCCTCCAGCTGCACGACCTCACGGCGCACCGCGACTCCGAGCTCTTCTTCCAGCGCCTCCGCGAAGCCCGGCATGTCGAGCGCCGGTCCGCTCAGCACCACGCTCGTCACTTCGCCCCCCCCCTCCTGGGAGCGGTGGAAGTCCAGCGAGTTGCGCACTTCGCCCACGATGTCCCGGATGCCGCTCTGGAGCACCGCGCGCGCTTCCGCGTCCATGACCGCCTCCGGCGCGCTCGGCGCGTGCAGCGGCGGCGTCGCGGCCCCCGGCTCCTGCGCCTCCGCCGGCGTCTCCTCGATCGAAGCCCCCCGTACGTCCCGCTCCGCGACCCCCTCGGGGTCCTGCGCCAGCGCCCACGTTTCGATCTGCTCGGGCTCCGGGACCTCCTCTGACTCCGGGGCGGACTCGGCGGACTCGGAGTCGGACTCGGGCTCCGTGAGGTCCTCGGGCTCGGCGACCGGGCCGAAGCCCTCGTGGAAGTCGACCAGCGGCTCCCCGTCCTCCTCATCCCCGTACTCCCCCTCGGAGTCCTCCCGTGCGCCCGCCCCGCCGAGCAGCTCCAGTTCCGGCTCATACTCGAGCTCGGGCTCGACCACGGGCTCGGGCTCCGGGGTGGGACGGAGGTCCATCGTCGCGAGCAGCTCGCGGGCCTCGACCAGGGGGACGTCCCGGCGCTCGGCGATCTCGGCCGCCATCGCCTCCAGGCCCCCGCCGACGACGCGCGTGAAGCGGCAGGTCGTGCCCTCCGCGATCGCCATGTTCGTCAGGCCCGCCACGTTCAGGTAGAGCACCCGTCCGTCGTACTCGGGGTCCCGGCGGTAGAGCGAGCGGATCAGCGCGAAGGCCGAGAGGTCCACGCCCTCCGGTTTCAGGCCCGCCGCGCGCACCGCCCCGAGGAGCTTCTCGATCATGTCCCGCTGCGCCGCCACCACCACGACGCGCTCGCGGGGGCCCGCCGGCGTGTCGATCACGCCGAGGGAGTGGAAGTCGAGCACCGCGCTCGCCAGCGGCATCGGGATCTGGTCCTCGGCCTGGAAGCGCACCGCCGCCGCGAGCTCCTTGCGGTCGGCGACCGGCGGGAGCTCGAGCATCCGCAGCACCGTCCGCTGGTTGGCCACGCCCACCCGCACCCGACGTCCGAGCTTCGGGTCCTGGAAGAGCTTGTGCAACACCTCCGTGAGGGCCTCCGGGTCGAGCACCTCGCCCTCGCGGATCGCGTCCGGCGCGAGCGGCGCCCCGGCCGCGTGGCGGACCACGATCGAGCCGTTCACCTGCGCCTGGACCGCCGTCACGTATCCGGGCTGGATGTCCAGGCCCACGACGCTCGCGCCGCCGCGCCGACCAAGCTTGAGGTTGAGATTGGGCATCAGGGGGATCAGATCTCTCGGGTAGTCGGCCTGCGGAGCGAAGTGGAGCCGAGCCGGGGGGGTAATCGGCGGCACCGGCCCCCCGCCTGAGCCTTGCAAGGCTTGATGGCTAATTCGTCCAGCGCGTCCAGGGATAAAAGTTGCATCGCCGCTAGTGGAGGAAGGTGGTCGTGTACCAGTCGATCGCCGCCTGGCCCGCAAAGATCCCCGCGAGGCCCCCCAGGGCGAGGAAGGGTCCAAACGGGATCCCCGTCTTTCCCGCCGACCGCACCCCGCCCTCGTGGGCGTGGCTGCGGGCGATCACCAGCACCCCCGCGAGCACCCCCGCGAGGAGCGCGAGCAGCAGCGCCGGGGCGACGGCCGCCCCCAGGAAGAGGCCCATCATCCCCGCGAGCTTCACGTCCCCCATCCCCATCCCCGCCGGGTGGGCCAGGGCCGCCAGCAGCAGGAAGCCCCCCGCGCCCGCCCCCGCGATCAGGCGCACGGGCTCCCCGGAGGGATCGAGGGCCGTCCCGAGCGCCAGCGCGAGGACCGCCCCCGTGCCCGTGATCACGTTCGGGATGATCCGGTGCTCCAGGTCGATCGCCGCGGCCGGCACGAGCGCCAGCACGAGCGTCACCCCGAGCGCGACCCCCACGACGCTCCCGTTCGTCAGGACCGCCCCGATGCACAGCAGCGCCGTGCCCGCCTCCAGGAGCGGGTAGCGCGCGGAGATCCGCGCCCCGCAGCCCCGGCAGCGCCCGCGCAGCAAAAGCCAGGAGAGGATCGGCACGTTGTCGTAGGGACGGATCGGCGTCTCGCACGTCGGGCAGTGCGAAGCCGGGGAGATCAGCGACTCGTGGCGCGGGAGGCGGTGGACGACGACGTTGAGGAAAGAGCCCATGATCGCCCCGAGCACGCCCGCGAAGGTCGCCTGCATGTCTGGATGATCGGCCCCCGTGGGGGCGGGCTTGAGCGGCTCGTCGCGGCGCGGGAGCCGAGAGCGCGTGGAGCGCGTGGCGCCGGAGATCGGCGCGCAAAGAGAGAGGCGGCCCGGGGGCCGCCTCTCAGATTGCGCTCGGAGGACCGCTTGCGCGGTTGCCCCGTGCAAGCAGCTGCTACCAGGTGCCGGCGGGCGGACAACCGCCTTTGCCGGCCGTGACGCAGGTGCGTTTGATTTCACCGGTCGCAGTACGTTCGAGGGTGAATTCGTCTTTCGTCTGGTTGGCTACCGAGACGACCGTGTAGCCGTTCGCGCCTTTGGGTTCCACTTTGGCGAGTTTGGCCTGGGACACGTCGTTGAGCGTAGGCTCGATTTCCTGCAGGCTTTTGACTTCCGCGCCGGTGTATTCGCCGTTGTGGTCGGTGGAGTACGTCTCCATCGCCGTCTCGGCGGTACGGGCCTGAACCTTGGCCGCGGCGTCGGTCGCCTTGCTCTTCTGGTTCAAGAAGGCCGGGATCGCGATCGCGGCGAGGATGCCGATGATCAGGATCACGACCAGGAGCTCGATGAGCGTGAAACCACTCTCATCGGTAGTGCGCTGGCGTATGCGATGCAACATTGAATCCTCCTAGGATCCGACTTTGACGCCAGCCCTCGGCCCCATCCGCCTCTCAAGTGGCGATACGGCCCGCACGGGTCGGCCGGGAGGTCGGTCCGTACGAGTCGCCGACTTTGCTACGCGCCCTTTAGAGCACTCTGCCCTGGCGCCTCGCGCTGGCTATGTTCAGACCGTGCATCGACCCGTGCACGGGGGCGCTGAACGGGCCGCGAGCGTGCTGGACAGATGGAGGATCGTGCTACAGGGCCGCTCGAAGCGGTCGATCACCCGGAGACGGCGCTCTGCTCCCGCTCCTCGCGGGCCCGCCAGGAGGCCTGCGCGTCGACGCCGCCGACGCGCTCACCGGTGCCCTCGCACCAGGGACACGTGACGGTGCTCTCCTCGCCGCCGAGCCTCGAGATCACCTTGCCGGCGCCGCGGCAGGGCATACACTCCGCGGGCCCGTGGGACGCGCCCTCCGGACCTCCGCCCTCACCCTTCTCCGCCTCGTTGTCATCCTCGGCCATCGCGCGGGGAGCTTAGGGCATATGCCCTTAGGGCATATCTCCCGGCGTCCCCCGCATGAGCGCTGAGACCCGGCGAGGGGAGTGGCTTGCGATCGGCCTGATCGCGCTCGCGGCGGGCGCGCTGCGCCTGGCCGATCTGGGCTCGGTGCGCCTGGATCCCTTCTACGACGCGGCCGTGCGGAGCATGGGGCGCTCCTGGCAGAACTTCTTCCTCGGGGCCTTCGATCCGGGGGGGAGCACGACGATCGACAAGCCCCCGGTGGACCTGTGGCTGCAGGTGGCGAGCGTGAAGCTCTTCGGCTTCAACTCCACCGCGCTGAAGCTCCCCCAGGCGCTCGCGGGGACGCTCGCGGTCCCGCTCCTCTACGACGCGGTGCGCCGTCCCTTCGGGGCCGCCGCGGGCCTCGCGGGGGCGCTCGCGCTGGCGGTGCTCCCGATCGCGGTGATCACGGCGCGCAGCGACACGATGGACGCCGTGATGATGATGTTGATCGTCCTCGCGCTCCACGCGCTCGTGCGGGCGTGCGATACGGGCGGCGCGGGTCCGAAGAGCACGCGCCGGCTGCTCCTGGCCGCCGCGGCCCTCGGTCTCGCCTTCAACGTGAAGCTCCTGGAGTCCCTCGTGGCGCTGCCCGGGCTGCTCGCCCTGGCGTGGCTGGGGCTCGGAGGTCTGCCCGCGTCCCGGCGCCTGGTGCGCCTGCTCGCGGCCGGCGCGGTGCTCGTGGCGGTCTCCCTCTCGTGGCTTGGCGCCACGCTCCTCTTTCCCGCGCACGAGCGCCCCTGGGCGATCGGCTCGACGAACGGGAGCGCGTGGAACGCGGCCTTCGTCTTCAACGGCCTGGATCGGATCGAGGGCAAGGCGATCGAAGGGCCGCAGACGGGCTTCCAGGTCGGCCACGACTACCCACAGGCCACGCAGGCGCAGCGCGACGCGATCCCGATCACGCCGCCCTCCGCGACGCGCCTGCTCGATCGGATCGGGCCGCTCTCGGGCCTGCGCCTGGGCCTCGAGATCCTCGCGGCGCTCCTCCTCGGGCTGCCCGCCGTCGCCCTCACCCTCCGCGGCCCCCCGCTCGCACGGGCACTCGGGATCGGCCTCGTGGTCTGGCTGGCGACCGGGATCGCGCTCTTCAGCTCGATGGCCCGCCTGCACCCCCGCTACACCGACGCCTTCACCCCCGCCGTCGCCGCGCTGCTGGGGATCGGCGCGGCGTGGGCGTGCGGCTTTGGACCGTGGGCAGAGCGTGAGGGACCGGCGCGGGCGCAGCTCGGAGGTCTGTCGCGCGGGCTGCACAACGGCGGCCGCGGACGGTTGCTCGTGCTCGCCGGCGCCCTGGCGATCCTCACGAACTACGCCGCGCACCTCCTCTACGGCACGCCGCCCGTCTGGTGGGTGATGCTCGCGGCAGGGGTCGGGGCCGTCGTAGTAGCGATCGTGGGCTCGCGGTCCCGAGATGCGAGACCCGCACCCGGGCTCCGAGTCGCGGCGCTCGTCCTGACGCTCGTGGCGCTCCTTGCGATCCCGCTGCGGACGAGCGTGGAAGCGATCGAAACCTCGGCCTCCGACGCGGGCGCCGTCGGCGCGCTGCCCACCGCCGAGCTCGTGCCGTTGAGCGCCTACCTGCGCGCGCACCAGGGGAGCACCCGCTACGAGGTCGCCACGGACTCCGCGACGAGGATCGCCGCCCTGATCGTCAAGGACGCCCGCCCGGTCGTGATGCTCACGAGCTACGAAGCCCGGCCGCTGACCACGCTCGCACAGCTGCGGGCGCTGATCACGCGCGGGGAGGTCCGCTACGCGTTCATCGCCTCGACCTGCGGCCCGGGGGCGCCGCGCGGCGAAGCCGCGTGCGCGCCCGCGGCGGTCTGGGTCCGCGAGCACGGGATCGACGTCTCCCGGGCCGCCGGTCTTCCCCGTGCGAGGACCCTGTGGGAGCTGCCGGAACGCTAGCGTTCGGATCTGTGAACGCGAACGAGCCACCGAGCACCCTGCGGATCCTCGTCGTCGACGACGAGGAAACCCTGCGTGAAACGCTCACGCGGTCCTTCACGCGCGAGGGCCACAACGTCGAGGCCGTCGCAAGCGGCGCGGAGGCGCTCGAACGCGTGGAGGCCGAGCGGTTTGACGTGATCCTCCTCGACGTCGCGCTCGGCCCCGGCCCCAACGGACACGAGGTCTGCCGGACGCTGCGCGAGCAGCGCAACGTCGTGCCGATCATCATGCTCACCGCCCTGGACAGCGAGGCCGACGCCGTGCAGGGCCTGGAGGCCGGGGCCGACGACTACGTGACCAAGCCCTTCGGCCTGGCCGAGCTGCGCAGCCGGGTGCGCGCCGTCCTGCGCCGCACCGGGCCCAGGGCGCTCGGGCAGGAGCTCATGACGGTCGGTCCTGTCACGCTCGACCGGGGCCAGCGCGAGGTCACAGCGTACGGCGAGCCCGTGCGGCTGACCTTCTCGGAGTTCGAGCTCCTCGGGCGGCTGATGTCCGAACCGGGGCGCCTCTTCAACCGCCAGGAGCTCCTGCGGGCGATCTGGGGCGACTCCGCCTACCGCGACCCGCGCGCGATCGACGTCCACATCCGCCACCTCCGGGAGAAGCTCGAGCAGAAGCCCGAGGAGCCGACGCTGATCCAGACGATCCGCGGCGCGGGGTACCGCTTCCAGGAGCCCTGATGGGCCTGCGGCCACGGCTGCTGGCCGCGCTGCTCTTCACGAGCGCCGTCACGCTCGCGGTCGCGGCGCTCGCGCTGCTCTCACCGCTCGAGCAGCGTCTGCGCACGGACGGCGAATCGACGGTCGTGCAGGCGATCGCCTCCACGCGCGCGGAGTTCGCCGAGGTCGGCGCGGACCCACGAACCGAGCAGCCCAACGTGGCACGCCTGGCCGCGGCGGCGAGCGTCCTGCGTCACCGCGGCGGAGGCCAGGTGACGGTCCTGAACGAGCGCCTGGAAGTGATCTACGCCGGATCGAGCGAGAGCCTCGACGTGCCCGACTACTTCGGCCAGGTCCGCCGCGCATTGCTCACCGGGCGCTCCAACCGGACGCTCGTCGGAGACGAACTCGTGGCGGTCTTACCGATCGAGATCGAGCGCCGTCGCTACGCGGTCGTCCTGGTCAAGCGCCTCGCCTACGTCTCCTCGGCCACGCAGGTCGTCCAGAGCGCCTTCCTGAAGGCCGCGCTCGCGGGTCTCGGGATCGCGCTCGTGCTCGGGATCGCCTTCTCGACGACCCTCCTCAGACGCCTGGAGCGCCTGCGGGAGGCCGCGCGGGAGCTCGAGTCCCGCGGCCTGGAGGCACCGCTGCCGCGGGACTCCGGGCGCGATGAGATCGGCGACCTCGCGCGGTCGTTCGCGGGCATGCAGTCGCGCCTGCAGCGCCAGGAGGCATCGCGGCGGGCGTTCGTCGCCACGGCCTCCCACGAGCTGCGCACCCCGCTGGCCTCGATGACGGGGATGCTCGAGCTCCTCGGGGACGACCTGAGCCCCGAGCATCTCGACCTCGAGCAGGCCCGCGCGCACGCCGAGCGCGCGCACGAGCAGTCCCGCCGCCTCTCGCGCCTGGCATCGGACCTCCTGGACCTGAGCCGCCTGGACGCGGACGTGCCGCTGCGCAGCGAGGCGGTCGAGCTGGGTGAGATCTGCCGGGCCGTCGCGGCCGAGTTCGAGCAGCGGGCGCGCATACAGGACGTGCATCTGCAGATCGAGCAGCCCGCGGGGCATTCGTGGGCGAGCGCCGATCCCGGGGCGCTCGCGCGGATCGTGCGGATCCTCCTCGACAACGCCCTGCGGGTCGCCCCTCCGGGATCCCCGATCGAGATGCGGATCACCCGCGAGGACGGCCGGACGGGGATCGCCGTGAGCGACCGAGGGCCCGGGGTGCCCGCGCAGGAGCGGGAGCTGATCTTCGAGCGCTTCCAGCGCGGGAGCGGGACCGACCGCCACAGCGGCTTCGGGCTCGGCCTGGCGATCGGGCGCGAGCTTGCCCGGCGGATGAGCGGCTCGCTGGAGCTGTGCGAGCAGAGCGGCCCGGGAGCGTGCTTTGAGCTGGTGCTGCCCGCGACCGATATCAGCGAGGATACGGCCGGATGAGCACCGTGACGAGCGCGCCCAAGATCGACTCGCCCTCGGTGCTCGGCGAGCTCGCGCAGCTCGCGCAGGCCGCCGGGCGCCTCGCGCTCGACACGGAGTTCATGGGCGAGGGCCGCTATCGCACCCTCCTCTGTCTGCTCCAGCTCGCCGCCCCGGACGGCGTCGGGGGCGCCCGGATCGCGCTGATCGACCCGCTCCGCGAAGACTTCGACGGCTCGCCCCTCGCGCGCGTGCTCGCCGATCCGGCCGTCGAGATCGTCGTGCACGCCGGGCGCCAGGACATCGCGCTCCTGCGCCGGCGCCTTCAGACGGACGTGCGCAATGTCTTCGACACCCAGGTCGCCGCGGGCTTCGCGGGGATGGCCGCGCAGGGCTCCTATGAGTCGCTCCTCTTCCAGACCCTCGGCCTGCGTCTGGCCAAGAGCGCGAGCTTCACCCGCTGGGACGCCCGTCCGCTCTCCGGCGAGCAGCTCGCCTACGCCCGAGAGGACGTCGTGCACCTGCTCGAGCTCGCCGAGGAGCTGGGGCGGCGCCTGCACGCGCGCGGTCGTCTGGAGTGGGCGCGTCAGGAGTGCGAATCCCTGGAGCGCGCGAACGACGTGCGCGACCTGGACGCGGTCTTCGCCCGCCTGCCCCGCATCCGCGGCCTGAGCGCCTCCTCGCAGGCGGTCGCCCGCGAGCTCATCCAGTGGCGCGAGCTCACCGCCGAGCGGGGAGACCGGCCCGTGCAGGGCATCCTCGCCGACCCCATTCTCGTGGAGATCGCCAAGCGTCGTCCGAGCACGATCCAGCAGCTCCACGAGATCCGCGGCGTCTCCCAGAGCGGCCTGCGCCGTCGCGGCGAGGAGGTCCTCGAGACGGTCCGCCGTGGACGCGAGCGCCCCCCTGAGCCCCTCGAGCAAGACGCCCGATCCTCGCCGCCCGACCCCGCCGACGCCCCTTTGATCGCGCTTGCCGAGTCCCTCGCCCGCGGCCGCGCCCGCGAGGCCAAGCTCGCCTACGAGCTGGTCGCCTCCCGTGCCGACCTCCAGGCGATCCTCACCGCCCACCGCGAGCGAGCCCCCGAGCCCGACGTGCGGACCCTGAAGGGCTGGCGGCGCGAGCTCGTCGGCGCCGAGATCCTCGCCCTGCTCGACGGCGAGGTCTCGCTCAGGGTCGAGCGGGGGGAGCTGCGCGTGGAACGGCCGGGCGCTCGGCCGGAAGCGCCCTGACCTGAAAGGACGGACCGCGCAGACGCGAGTCCCCGCGAACTACCCCCCCGCGGGGTTCTGCCCGCGAACGGGGCGCAGCGGGCGGACCTCGGCGCCGGGCTCGACCTCGCCGCCGCCGAGCTCGCCGACGGTGCGCTCGAGCGCGCCGATCCGGCCCGCGAGGCCCTGGATGGCCTCGGCGATCGGGTCGGGGAGATGGATCCAGTCCGCGTCGGGGCCCTCCACGCGGCGGCCGTCGATGCGGACGGGATGCCCGGGATTGCCCACGACAGTCGAGTTCGGGGGGACGTCGGTGATCACGACGCTGTTCGCGCCGATCTTCGCGCCGTGGCCGATGGTGATCGGCCCGAGGAGCTTCGCGCCGGAGCCGATCGTGACGTTGTCCTGCACGGTCGGGTGGCGCTTGCCGGTCGCGAAGCCGGTGCCCCCGAGCGTGACACCCTGATAGAGGGTCACGTTGTCTCCGATCTCGACCGTCTCGCCGATCACGACGCCCGTGCCGTGGTCGATGAAGAGCCCCTCGCCGATCTGCGCCGCGGGGTGGATCTCGATCCCCGTGAAGGCCCGCGTTATCACGGCGAGCAGGCGCGGGAGCAGGGGCACATTGGCCTCGTGGAGGGCGTGCGCGACGCGGTGGCTCAGGAGCGCGTGGATGCCCGGCCAGGTGGCGACGATCTCGACAGGTCCGACTCCTCGGGCGGCCGGATCGCGTTCGCGCGCCGCGCTCACGTCGCGGCGCAGCTCCCCGGCGACCCGCGCGAAGGCGCCCAGTCCGAACATGCCCACAGCCTAGCGGGCGAGAACGCGCCCCTTGTGGAATCTCCGGGCCGGAGGGCTCGGCCGCATCGGCCGCGAGGGCGAGGGCGCTCAGGGCACGAAGAAGGCCTGGGAGATGTAGCGCTCGCCGGAGTCCGGGACGATCACGACGATCCGCCGACCACGGGACTCCGGGCGGGCGGCCACCTGGAGCGCACCCCAGAGGGCGGCGCCGCCGGAGATCCCCGCGAGGATCCCCTCGCACCGGGCGCACCGCCAGGCCGTGCGGATGGCGTCGTCGTCGCTGACGGGGATCACCTCGTCGAGGAGCTCCCGGTTGAGGACGGGCGGGACGAAGCCCGCGCCGATCCCCTGGATGCGGTGTGGCCCGGGGGGACCTCCTGAGAGGACGGCGGAGCTGCGGGGCTCCACGGCGACGACCCGCAGGCGCGGGTTGCGCTCGCGCAGGTACTCCCCGGCGCCGGTGATCGTCCCACCGGTCCCGACGCCCGCGACGAGCACGTCCACGCGACCCTCCAGGGCGCGCTCGATCTCCGGGCCCGTCCGGCGCCTGTGGGCCTCGGGGTTGGCGGGATTCGAGAATTGGTCGGGGAGGAAGACATCGGCCTCGCGGGCCATCTCCTGTGCGGCCGCCACGGCCTCGTTCATCCCGCCCATCGACTCGGTGATCTGCACCCGCGCCCCATAGAGGCGCAGGAGGCTCTCGCGCTCGCGGCTCATCCCCTGGGGGAGGGTCAGGACGAGCTCATATCCCTTTGCGGCACAGACGAAGGCGAGCGCGATCCCGGTGTTCCCGCTCGTGGCCTCGACGATCCGCGTGCGGCCGGGCTCGATCAGCCCCTCGTCCTCGGCGGCCTCGATCATGGCGAC
>DASZFE010000259.1:0-4318 GCA_035940155.1 Solirubrobacteraceae bacterium
GAGCGCATCGAAGCGATGAACCTCAGCGACCCCCTCACGCGCCAGATCAACATCAAGATCAGCGGCTGCCCCAACGGCTGTGGCCAGCACCACATTGGCTCGATCGGGTTCACGGGCGCGTCGATCAAGGTCGGTGAGCACACGATCCCCGCCTACATCCCCCACGTGGGCGGCGTCTGGGAAGGCGGCAGCGTGGCCTTTGGCCAGCGTCTGAAGCTGCGCCTGCCCTCAAAGCGCGTGCCCGAGGCGATCGAGCGCTGGATCCGCCACTACGAGGCCAACCGCGCCGAGGGCGAGGAGTTCGGCGACTTCGTCGCCCGCGTCGGCACCGGCGAGCTCGAAGGGCTCGTCAAGGACCTCTCCCTCCCTGCCGACTTCGGTCTTGAGACCATGAACGAATTCATCGACTGGAACCGCGACGTCCCCTTCCAGGTCATCCGCGGGGAGGGCGAGTGCGCGGTCTGACCGACGCCCGGTCCGAGGGGGCCGCCGAGGCTCTCTCACCGGGCTCGGGCGACGGCGGCGAGGCGCACTCGACGGCCGCGCCTGGGCGCGACGCCCGCCTGGAGGGCCTCACCGAGACCCTCCGCGAGGCCCTCGAGCGTCACGGCGAGCGTCTCGTCCTGCTCTGCTCCTTTCAGAAGGAGGAGTCCGTCCTCGTCGACGAGCTCCTGCGGATCGGCGGGGGCAAGATCGAGGCGCGGATCGCGACGATCGACACCGGCGTCCTCTTCCCCGAGACGCTGGAGACCTGGCGCGCCTTCGAGGAGCGCTTCGACGTCACGATCGAGGTCCACGACGCCCGCGGGTCCGACGGACCCTGGACCGGCCCCGAGCACTGCTGCTCGCAGGCCAAGGTCGCCGCGCTCGAGCACATCCTGAAGGACGCCGAGGGGTGGGTCACGGGGATCCGCCGCGAGCAGGGGCCCACGCGCGCGGAGAGCGAGCTCGTCGAACGCGACGAGCGGCGGGGGCTCTGGAAGTACAACCCCCTCGCCCACTGGACCGAGAAGGACCTCTGGCGGCGCATCCACGAGCGCAACCTCCCCTACAACCCCCTCCACGACCGCGGCTACGCCTCGATCGGCTGCGCCCCCTGCACCCTCCCCGGCGACGGCCGCGAGGGCCGCTGGGCCGGGACCGAGAAGACCGAGTGCGGACTCCACGTCGATGACCTACCCGCGGTCGCCCGGGAGACGGACGCCGCGAATGCAGCCGACGGCGCGAGCGTACGGAGGGCCGCCTGATGTTCGGGATCAGCCCGGAGGTCATCCTCTTCGGCCTCGGCGTAGGGATCCTCATCGGCCTCACCGGGATCGGCGGGGGCTCGCTCATGACGCCCCTCCTGATCATCGTCCTCGGGATCCACCCCGTCGTGGCGATCGGGACCGACCTGACCTACGGAGCCATCACCAAGACCCTCGGCGGCTGGCGGCACCTGCGCAAGGGCACCGTCGATCTCACCGTCGCCCGCTGGCTCGGCTACGGGAGCGTCCCCGGGGCCCTCGTGGGAGTCCTCCTCGTCCACAGCCTCCACAAGGCCTACGGCAAAGAATTCGACAAGGTCCTGATCGCCTGCGTCGCCGGCGCCCTCATCATCGTCGCGACCGTCATCCTCATACGCACCTTCCTCCTCAGCCATCTCGCCGCCAGGGAGCGTGAGACCTTCGACTTCACAATCCGCACCCGCGTCGTCGCGATCCTCCTGGGCTTCGTCCTCGGGCTCATCCTCGGCCTCACCTCCGTCGGCAGCGGCGCCCTGATCGGGGTGGCGATGATCGTCGTCTTCCGCCTCACCCCCCAGCGCGTCGCCGGCACGAGCGTCTTCCTCGCCGCCTTCCTCCTCTGGGTCGCCGGGCTCGCCTACGTGATCGAGGGGAGCGTCGACTACGGCCTCATGGGCAACATCCTCATCGGCTCCATCCCCGGGGTCTGGATCGGCGCGCACTTCGTCGACCGCATCCCCGACCACGCGCTGCGCGTCACCCTCGGCGCCGTCCTCCTCGGCTCCGCCCTCGCGATGATCAACAACGCCGGCGGCAACATGCCCGTGGCGGTGATCTTCGGCGCGCCCCTCCTCGTCGGCCTCATCGGCTGGCTCACCAGCGACGCGCGGCCCATACTGCTCGGAGGCAAGGGCGTGAAGACCGTCAAGCCCGCCCACAAGCCGGTCCTGAGCGCCCCGGAGGGACCATGAGCGTCGCGGCCCGCCCCCGGCTCACCCACCTCCAGGCCCTCGAGTCCGAGGCGATCCACGTCATGCGCGAGGTCGCCGCCGAATTCGAGCGCCCCGTCCTCCTCTTCAGCGGCGGCAAGGACTCGATCGTCCTGCTCCGCCTCGCCGAGAAGGCCTTCCGCCCCGGCCCCTTCCCCTTCCCCCTCATGCACGTCGACACCGGGCACAACTTCCCGGAGGTGATCGAGTTCCGCGACCGCCGCGTCGCCGAGCTCGGCGAGCGCCTCATCGTCGCCAGCGTCCAGGACTCCATCGACAGCGGCCGCGCCGTCGAGGAGACCGGGCCCCGCGCCTCCCGCAACCGCCTGCAGACCATCACCCTCCTCGACGCCCTCGCCGAGCACCGCTTCGACGCGGCCTTCGGCGGCGCCCGCCGCGACGAGGAGCGCGCGCGCGCAAAGGAGCGCGTCTTCTCCTTCCGCGACGACTTCGGCCAGTGGGACCCCAAGAACCAGCGCCCCGAGCTCTGGAACCTCTACAACGGGCGCATCCACCCAGGCGAGAACGTCCGCGTCTTCCCCCTCTCCAACTGGACCGAGCTCGACGTCTGGGAGTACATCGACCAGGAGGCCCTCGAGGTCCCCTCGATCTACTTCGCCCACACCCGCGAGGTCTTCCGCCGCGACGACATGCTCTACGCCTGGCGCGAGGGCACCGAGCTGATCGACGGCGAGGAGGTCTTCACCGAGACCGTCCGCTACCGCACCGTCGGCGACATGAGCTGCACCGGGGGCGTCCGCTCCGACGCCGCCACCCTCGCCGAGGTCGTCCTGGAGATCGCCGCCACCCGCGTCACCGAGCGCGGCGAGACCCGCGCGGACGACCGCGTAACCGAGGCCGCGATGGAGGATCGCAAGAAGGCGGGGTACTTTTGAGCCGACATCCTGTCGCCCCTTTTGATGATGAAGGCCGCATCCATGCGGCCTTGACCGGGACTTCGTCCCTCCTGCCGGCTGCGCCGGTCTTGATGCGGCATCCTGCCTCATGACCCTCGACCTGCTGCGATTCACCACCGCCGGCTCGGTCGACGACGGCAAGAGCACTCTGATCGGGCGGCTGCTCTACGACTCCAAGCAGGTCTTCGAAGACCAGCTCGAGCACGTCGCGCTCGCGAGCCGGCGACGGGGCGGCGAGGGGGCGCTCGACCTCGCGCTCCTCACCGACGGCCTGCGGGCCGAGCGCGAGCAGGGGATCACGATCGACGTCGCCTACCGCTACTTCGCCACGCCCCGGCGGCGGTTCATCATCGCCGACTGCCCGGGCCACCAGCAGTACACGCGCAACATGGTCACCGGCGCCTCCACCGCGGACCTCGCGGTGATCCTCCTCGACGCCCGCAGGGGCGTGCTGGAGCAGTCCAAGCGCCACGCCTTCATCAGCGCCCTCCTCGGAATCCCCCACCTCGTCGTCGCGATCAACAAGATGGACCTCGTCGAGTACTCCCGCGAGCGCTACGAGGAGCTCGCCCTGGAGTTCGCGGGCTTCGCCGAGAAGCTCGGCGGACGCTCCGACGTCACCTACATCCCGATCTCCGCCCTGCAGGGCGACAACGTCGTCGAGCGCTCCGAGCGGATGGACTGGTACGGGGGGCCCGCCCTCCTGCGCCTCCTCGAGGAGGTCGAGGTCTCCTACGACCACCCCTACGACACCCCCGCGCGCTTCCCCGTCCAGTGGGTCATCCGCCCCTCGAGCACCGGCGTCCAGGACTACCGCGGCTACGCCGGACAGATCTCCAGCGGCGCCTTTCGCGTCGGCGACGAGCTCCTCGCGCTCCCCAGCGGCCTGCGCACCCGCCTGGCCCGGATCGACACCTACGACGGCGAGCTCCCCGAGGCCCTCGCGCCGATGTCCGTCACGCTCCGCCTCGAGGACGAGCTCGACGTCTCCCGCGGCGAGATCCTCTGCCGCCCCCAGGAGCCCCCCACGGTCGCCCGCGAGCTCGACGCGGACGTCTGCTGGATGAACGAGCGGCCCCTGCGCGTCGGCGGGCGCCACCTCGTCAAGCACGCCACCCGGAGCGCCACCGCGATCGTCGATCGGCTCCTCGACCGCATCGACGTCCACACCCTCGAGCGCGCCCCC